>CARFEX010000096.1 GCA_948971535.1 uncultured Eubacteriales bacterium
TCTACACTCTTTCCCTACACGACGCTCTTCCGATCTAGATTGCCAGTTAGAAAGTAATTTATTTGCAACAAGAGTTGAATTGAAAGATTGTGCAAAAAATGTGCTTAGTGGAATTGATAAAATGATAACTGTTGAAAAAGTGAATGTAGAAGAGCAAGAATCATAAAAACTAAAAAGGTGAACTAAATACTTCATCTTTTTTATTAACATTAAAAAAATGTGAAATTTTGACATATCCACATAAAAATATTTGACGGGGGAGGTGCCTTTATTGTATAATTAATTAAGGCAAGAAAATAATATATTTAATAACTGCTTAATTTCGGGAAGAAAGAGAGAGGAGTGTATGAAGAAAAAATTTTTTTTAGCACTTTGTAGTTTAGTTTTTGTAACTCTGTTTACAACAGGGTTAGCATTTTTTGTATTTAATAAACCATTTGAAGATTCTTCAGCAAAAGTAAATATTCTCATCACTTTCGATGGAAATGGTGGAACTGGTGAAGAAATTACAAATGTAAATGGAAATATTACTTTAAGTGATGCTAGTGCTAATAGTATTTATGCGGGAGATTTAAAGGTTTCTATTCCAGTGCGCAAAGGTTTTACATTTTTAGGATATTATGGTGGAGCTTTCAATAATACACAATATTTCGATTTTTCTGGAAACTATTCTTATACAGATAGCTTCCTTTCAGGAGGTAGTATTTTACAAAAGAAGATTAAATTGATAGCTAAATGGTCGATAATGCCAGGCTATTACAGATTAAAAGTGTTTAGAAATATAGTTGGCTCAAATCAGCTTCTTACAGTCTATGGTACACCAGGCGAGACAGTAAATCTTCCAACACCTCCTTCTTGGACAGGCTACAAATTTCTTAGGTGGGATTATGTAGCACTAAATAGTGGAGGAACAATAAACAATACAAATAATACATACACCTTTGCATCAAAAAATGTAGACTTAAGAGGTATTTGGGAAGAATTAGGTCATGTGACGATAAATTATAATGACGGCTCAGGCACAACAAAATCTTTTTACGGCGAAAAAGGTTCAACCTATTCAGATTTTCCAACTCTTTCAAGAACAGGAACAACCTTTAAAGGTTGGAGATTGTCACGAAAAACTAGTGATGATACAGATATAGGCTCAATAACAGCACAAGCTCCATATGTGTATACCTTTGGTTCAAATGAAGCTGTAATAGATGCAATCTTCACAACCAAACTAACTATTGACTACAATGATGGTTCAACACCACAGCAAATAGACCATGAAGTGCATACAAGCACAAGACTTTCAGTACCAACCCGACCAGGCTACAAATTCCAAGGCTGGGTTATGGACTCAGGAGCAGGTACAGGTTCACTTTCAACTTTCGGTTCTCTTCATGAAAAATCTCCCGACCCTTTCTTTACTACTTCGTCAAATAATGTATCAACTTATAACAATACAGGTAATGGAAATGTATCACATAGATTTATAACTTTTGATAGAAATACTGACCTTGCAAATATTTTGCCAAGTGCAAAGCGAGTCTTGCAGATAGACAATAAAGGCTCTGCATCACCAGGGTTAGGAGGCTTTACAAATCATTTACAATCAGCAGCAAATAAAATATTTTATGCAGTCATATATGCTAAGATACCTGTAGGTCATAATCTAAATGTAAATTGTAATCCCTTTGGGGACAATTCTCAAGTTAAAGCTCTAACTTCAAACAAAGGCACAGGAAAGTATGAAACTTATGTGTTTAAATGGATATGCGGCTCTACTGGGAGTTTTAACACTATAAATTATTTCTACTTAGATGGTACTCCAGGAACTTCGTCTAATCCTCTAAGATGGTGGGTTGCATACTTTGGCACTTATGAAGCTTCATCAGATAATACAGCAGATAGTGGCATAGATGGAGTATCATATTATACAGGCGACAAGAATGCAACAGTACGAGCATTATGGGTTGAAGATTATTGGGTTTACCATGCAACAGCGCCAAGCGGAGAAGGAACAGAAGAAACCCCTTATCTTATTTCATCGGTAGAAGAACTTGCATGGGTAGCAAAAACTTGTAATGAAGGTGACTCATTCGAAGGCAAGTATTTCAAACAAACAAAGGATATTGACCTTAATGGCAAAGGTTGGACTCCAATAGGTGGACCATCTAGGATTTTTTCTGGAACATAAGATGGTTGCAATTTCAAAATACATAATTTTAATGTAAAAAGAAATCAAGTTTTCAGTGAAGACTTTGGGTTGTTTGGGCGAGTTATTGAAGGAACTATAAAAAATGTAATTATTGCCAGTGGCAATATTGAAATACCAGCTCCGTATGTGGAACTTGGTTGTTTAATAGGGGCAGCTTTGGTTTCCAATATCATAGGTTGCAAAAATTATGCAAATATTACAGCTCAAAATACTGTTGCTGGTATTGTAGGAGCCTCTGCAAACACAACAATAGAAAATTGTGAAAACTATGGAAATGTAACAAACACGAATAGTTCAGGTAATATCGGAGGAATAGTTGGCTGGTCTACAGGTATGACTATAAAAAATTGTATTAATACAGGAACAATTACAAACAGTACTGAATCTACAGGAGGAATAGCTGGCAACTTAAGCATATCAGGTGGCTCAAATACAGTGACTAATTGCATAAATAGAGGACAAATAAGAGGTCAACAATATGTAGGTGGTATATCTGGTCGGGCAGAGAGTAGCAAGATAGAAAATTGCACAAATTATGGTGATGTAACTGGCGATAACCGAACTGGCGGTGTAAATGGAAGTTCTTTAAGTTTGGAGATAAATAATTGTGTAAACTATGGTAGTATTAGTGGCAATGGCAACACAGGTGGAATTACTGGTTGGGTTTTTGGCTCTTCAGGAACAATCACCAAATGCCAAAATTATGGAAATATAACAGATACCCAAACTGATGTTGGAGGAATAATTGGGCGAATTTACACTGACGTGCCATGCACAGTGAGTCATTGTATAAATGAAGGTAATGTTTCAGGGGTATTTGTAGTAGGGGGTATAGTAGGCGGAAGTACTAGCTCAAAATTAAACATTTCCTATTCTTATGTATCTTGTAATATAAAGAATACTGATAGTGAAGTTACTGGTGGTGGAATTATTGGGCATTGGATGCCTGGAGATAAAATAGACCATTCATTCTTTGTAGGAACATCTCAAGGAGGAGTTCATCCATTCTATTCAACAAAATGGATGAATATAGGAAATTGGAGCAAAATGTCATTAACTACATGTTATAGCGTAATGAATACTAGCAAACTATACACTCAAGGTGATTTCTCCACATTTCAAGTAATTCAAGGAGTAAATCAAGGTTATCCCGTTATGCAAGAACTTTTTAGCATAGTACAAGAACCAAATGGTAGTGCTGTTTTGCAATTCTTTACGAACAACGGCTTTACTTTGTATTGATAACAAAAAAGACCTAAACCAAGGTCTTTTTTATTTCTAATATCATATCATTTTTTATATATTTTTAATTTTTATCATTTATGT
>CARFEX010000097.1 GCA_948971535.1 uncultured Eubacteriales bacterium
TATTTATTTTGATTTTTAATAAAAGTTAATACTTTGTTCATAAGTGCTTCATTTTCAAAGTAAGCTATGTCATTTGTCCCTAGATTTTTCTTGAAATCTTCAGCTGTCATACCATAAGATTTTGCGTAATTTGAAATTGAGGCATCAAGTTCCTCAGTTGTAACCTGCAATTTGTTTTCTGATATAATTTTTTGAACTACAAGACGAGTTTTAACATTCTTTTCTGCATCTTCACGTCTTTCAGCTTTAAACTTTTCAAGAGTTGTTCCGATATATTGAAGATATACTTCAAGACTCAAATTTTGATGTGATAATCTATGTTCAAAATCATGAACTATACGTTCAACTTCTTGGTCTATAAGAGCTTCAGAAAGGTCTATTTTGCTTCTTGAAACTATTTCATCAAGCAATTCAACTTCATAATTTCTCTCCGCTTCTTCTTGAGCTTTCTTAGAAAGTCTTTCCTTTATATCCTTTTTATATTCATCAAGTGTTTCAAATTCTGTTGTATCTGAAACAAATTTGTCGTTTAATTCAGGCAAAACTTTTTTCTCTGCTTTTTTAACTGTAACTGCAAATACAGCTGGCTTGCCTTTTAATTCTTCAGCATGATATTCTTTTGGGAACACAACATTGACATCCTTTTGTTCACCTTTTTTCATACCTACTATTTGGTCTTCAAAACCTTCTATAAAAGTATGTGAGCCAAGTTCTAATCTATAATCTTCGCTTGTACCACCTTCAAATTTAACACCGTCAACTGAGCCTGAAAAATCTATTGTTGCAAAATCACCATTTGCAAGAACTTCTTCACTCTCTACATAACGAGCATGAGTTTCTTGTGCTTTTTTAAGTTCTTCTTCAACCATTTTCTCTGTAATTTTTACACTTTTAACTTTTGATGTAAGTCCGCTCAAAGAACCGAGTGTAACTTCTGGCATAAGCGCAAATGTAAGTGTTGCTTCAATACCCTTGTCTGCTGTAAAAGAGTTCATTTCCACTTTTGGCATAGATGCTGGTTGTACATCATGATTTTCTGCTAAAAACTTTGCATACTCTGCTGATACAGCTTCTTCAAAAGCTTCATCAAAAAAAATTGTATCTCCATAATTTTGTTCTATAACCTTTCTTGGAGCCTTTCCTTTACGGAAACCTTGAATATTATATTTGCCTTTATTCTTCTGATATGCCTCTTCGACAGCTTTCTCCCAAACTTCTGCCGAGATTTTAACCTTTAATTGTCCTTCTTTACCTTTCTTTTCGTAAGTATACATAAATTTCTCCTTTTTTAGTCTAAATATTGACCTTATAGATGATATCATAAATTAGAAAATTTGACAACTAAAAACAGAAAAAGTGTCAAAAATAATTGACACTAAATCCCTCTAATTGTCGAAATTAAATCAGTTTACTAAAAAACCAAGATATTAAAGCAATAAAAATACCAAGAGCGATAAAAATTTTAAGTAAATCTACCGTTTTGTCACGTAAAAGTGTTCTTTTAAAACGTTTTTTAAAACTTGACTGTCCTTTTTCAATGTCATCAGATGTATAGCTTGTGGTATTGACAATCTTTGCTTTATAAAGGTCAAATTTTTCTTGAAAACAGGTTTTGTACTCAAAGACATAATCTAAAATCAATTCTACTGTCCAGTACAATGCTAAAAGTGCAAGTAAAGTAACGGAAAAATATAGAAAATTCGCCCAAACATAGGTTAATAGTCCAAATATAACAGCTAGAACCACTAGCACAATCGACACAATCCAGTTTCTCATTTTTCCTCTTTGTAATATTATTAATTTTTCAGTAATTAAATTTTACTTTTTTATTTGCATTTTTAAATTTTTGCTTTCATTTTTTAACTTGTTTTACAAAAGCACTAATATATACAAAACTACAATAGTGACAACAAATATAATATAGCATATTAGCCAAGCCACATGTTTTTGACGTCTAACCCAGTAAAAAGCTAGTATCATAGCAAGTATATAAGCTATAACTTCTCCAATAGAACGGAAAGCCGTACCCACAGTGGTATTACCCTTAAAAATTGCACTAAAAAGGAGTGCAACTGCAATACATCCTATACCAATATAGGCACAAAATGATAGCACTTTGTTATAAGGTGATTGCTTTTTTAGTGGTTTTAATTCAATATCATTTTTGTTTTCTTTTTCTGACATATCCTACCCTTTTAAGCATCTTTACCGACAATGGCAGCTAGGTCAACGGTTTTGTTTGAATAACCCCATTCATTATCATACCATGCAACGAGTTGTACAAAGGTTGGAGATAACATTATGCCTGCAGTAACATCAAAAATACACGTTCTCTTATCGCCTATAAAGTCACTTGATACAACTGCATCATCTGTCCAACCTAAAATACCTTCAAGTTCGCCTGCGGAAGCTTTTTTTATAGCTTTTACTATTGCTTCATAAGTTGTTGGTTTTGAAAGATTAACTTTAAGGTCGACAACTGAAACATTGAGTGTTGGAACACGCAAACTCATACCTGTAAGTTTTCCTTTAAGTTCAGGAATAACCTCACCAACCGCTTTTGCTGCGCCAGTTGAAGATGGTATAATATTATATGATGCAGCTCTACCTCCTCTCCAATCTTTTTTTGTTGAGCCATCTACTGTAAGCTGTGTAGCTGTGGTAGAATGCACTGTTGTCATTAAACCTTCTTTAATACCAAAGTTATCATTTATAACTTTTGCTAGAGGAGCAAGACAGTTTGTTGTACATGAGGCATTTGAAACTACTAGCATATCTTTTTTATATTCTTTTTCATTAACACCCATAACAAACATTGGCATATTTTTCCCTGGAGCAGAAACGATAACCTTTTTTGCTCCTCCTTTAAGGTGCAAACAAGCATCTTCATATTTTGTAAATTTTCCAGTAGCTTCAATTACTACATCAACATCATGTTCTCCCCATGGTATATTTTGTGGTTCACGTTCACTGTAAAATGCGATTGCTTTGCGATTTACATTAAGTTTTCCATCTTTCACACGACAAGTGCCTTTAAATGCTCCATGAATTGTATCATGAGTAAAGAGGTACTCTCCATATTCTACATCCAAAAATGGGTCATTAACCGCAACAACTACAACATCATCTCTTTCTGCACACACACGCAAAACAAGTCTACCTATTCTACCAAAGCCATTTATGCCTATTTTTATTTTTTTCATACTTTAACCTCTCTAATCACTACTTATTATCACTTTTTTTTCTTTTATTAACCGCTTTTGTCCCACTACTTTTTTCAGTCGTTTCAATATTATTTTCATTTTTTAAAACTGTATTTTTATTATCTTCCTCTTTTTCAGCAAGTTCAATATCCATGTTTTCATCATTTTTAATAATTAAATTTTCATTCTCTACTGGTATTGCAAAACCAAAATTCTTTTGACCTATCTTGTTATTAAAAGCAAGTGAAACCAAACAGAAAAAGGCTGTCATCAAGCATAAG
>CARFEX010000098.1 GCA_948971535.1 uncultured Eubacteriales bacterium
TTATTTTTTTGTTTTGAAGTTTTATTATTTTTCTTTTTAGTTTGCCTTTCTTTTTTCATATAACCTCGGTCTATAATATTACTGTACAATAATTATATATAACAAATTTGTCAAAAGTCAAATCTATCGTCAATAAAGTTGACTTTGTTTGTCAAAAAGGGTATTCTTTATTTGTAAGAAATTGTAATAGAGCAGTTATCTAATAAAATTTAATACAAAATTTAAGGAGCAAGCTATGAAAATTGAGATTAATGACAACCTAAAAAATTTAGCACAGCTTTTCCCTGTAGAACTTTATGTTGTTGGTGGATATGTAAGAAGTTCTATTTTAGGTTTGCCTACAGAAGATATTGATATTTGTAGTAGGCTTAAACTAGATAAAGTGGCTGAAGTTTTGCAAGGAACAGATTATACTTTTAAGGTAAAAAGCAAATCACTTGGAACTGCAATTATTACAAAAGATGACGAAGTTTATGAGTATTCATGTTTCAGAGAAGAGGAGTATGCTGAGGGTGGGGAACATCAACCTATCAAAGTTAATTTTATAGAAGATGTGTCTGAAGATGCAAAGCGTAGAGATTTTACCTGCAATGCTATATATTATGATATAAAACAGGAAAAACTTTTAGATTTTTATGACGGCATTGGCGATATAAAGAAAAAACTAATTCGCACAGTTGAAACTCCTAAATTTGTGCTTTCTCATGACGGATTAAGAATTTTACGTCTTTTCCGATTTCAATGCGAACTCAATTTTAAGATAGAAAAAGAAACTCTCCTTACAGCAAAAAAATATGCTTATAATGCAAAAGAAATTTCTGGAGAAAGAGTGGTGAGCGAAATTACAAAAATTTTGCATAGCGATAGGCGCTACCCAGGATATTCTAAACCGCATTCTTATATGAAAGCATTTAAATTATTTAACAAATATTCTCTTTGGCCTGCTTTTGGAATAGATACCCCAAAAGTCAAACTTAAAATGGTTAAAAAGGCAGAGAGTAAATCTCAAGGTTTTCTTATTGACCTTATTGATACAGTAGAGCCAATAAGTATTTCATATTATCTCAATTTGGTATTACAAGAAAATTTTGGTGTCAATAAAAAATATTCAACTCAAGTTATAAATATATTGTCTGGTTATTATGATGCTTTAAATCGACTTGATAATAAAAACTATTTCTTCAAATATTACGAAAACTTTCCAAAAATACATTCACTTTTGATACAAAAGTCAAAATATTTGGCTGGTAAATATCAGTTTTTCTATAGATACATTATAAGTCATAAATTGGTTATAAATCTTAAAGACCTAAAAATAACTGGCGAGGATATCAAAAAAGCTTATCCTGAAGTCAACCCAAAAAGATATAAAGCTATTCTTGATAGTATTCTTTCAGACGTTTTTGATGGAAAGATTGCAAATAGAAAAGAGGACTTGATTGAAGCAGTTGAACAAAAATTGCGTTATTTATAAATAAGCTTGAAAAAATCTGTTATAAAAAAGCGAGAAATTTTTCTCGTTTTTTTGTATAAGTAAATTGAAAAAATAAAGCTAGCAAATAAAAACATGTGATAACACTAAACTGTATAAAAACAAATACTTTCTTCATACTAAAGACAAGGAGCGGACAATGCAAAATCAAGAAAAGAAAAAGGATAAGAAAAAAGGTTCGTTTTTCTGGCTTATGTCTGTGGCATTTATTGCTGTTGGTTTACTTTTATTTTGTCAGTTTTTCTTCGGAGATGCAATAACTGATGAAACAAAGTTTTATCAAAATACTCATATTAATGGAGTTGATGTTTCTGGACTAACAAAAGCACAGGCAAAAGATGTTATAGAAAGCAAAATGCTAGAAAAAAAGGATGAAATAAGATTAACTTTAACAAGCGGGGATAAAGAGTGGGTTATAAATGGTAGTGATTTTGAAGTTGCTACAGATATCGAAACTCAATTAACACAAGTTATCGAATATGGAAGAACAGGAAATATATTTAATAAGAAAAAAATTGAAAATAAAATAAAGAAAGAAGGGCTTAATGTAAATATTTCCTATAAAAATATTCTATGTGGCATGGATGAAAAACTAGAAGAAATAGCAGAAAAGGTGGATAGCCAAGCTGTAATGGCTTCTGTGCAATTTGACCCAAATAAAGAAGAAATGTTTACTATTTCAAAAGCGCAAAGTGGACTTAGTGTTGATAGAGATTTGCTTGAGAGCCGAATTGATGAAGCTTTGCAAAGCAATCTTAATAAAGTAATAGAAATTCCTACAAAGGAAATAATGCCAAACGTAGACCTTGAGGAAATGATAAAAAGGATAAAACTTCGCTCATCATTCTCTACCAAGTATGCAACCTCATCACTTGAAAGAAAAACAAATGTACGAAAAGCACTTGATGCTTTTAATGGCATGATTGTAGAGCCGAATGAGGAGATATCTTTTAACAAAACAACAGGTGCAAGAACTGTTGAGAATGGCTATAAAAAGGCAAGTATAATTGTTGGGGGTGTCTATGTTTCTGGAGCAGGTGGTGGAGTTTGTCAAGCCTCAACAACTCTTTATAACGCACTTCTTTTAGCAGATATTGACGTTGTTCAATGCAATCACCATTCTTTGCCAGCCTCCTATGTTCCATTGTCATTTGATGCTATGGTTTCAGAGGGGTATTCCGATTTAATTTTTAAAAATAATCTTTCTTCATCAATATATATTAAAACTTATTATAACGAGGAAGAGGTGTTTGTAGAAATATATGGCCCCGAATTTGAGGAAGGTATGGAAATTAAAACTCGTGCAGAACTTGTCAAAGTTTTACCTCATAGTGGGGATAAAATAATTAAAGACACAAAAGGTGAATACTCGGACAAGATTTTATATAAAGGCGAATATTATAGGCTTAAATATCCTCGTGAGGGTTATGAAACCAAAGGTTATATTCAGTATTATAAAAATGGTGAACTCATGGAAGAAAAACTTGTCAGACATGACCATTATCAACCTCAAAATGGAGTTATAATGGAGGGAACAGAAGAGCTTGTAGAAGGCATGACATTGCCAGCAAGCAATGTAAAGTATATACCTCCACAAAAGGTTACAAAAGAAACGACAGAAAGCATAAAACGTAAATTAGAAGCCACTTATCCAAGTGCATACAATCAATAAAACGACTTTAAATTAAGTCGTTTTTTTGTAAAGAATTAACTTTGCAAAGTATTATTTTGTATTAATAAAGCATAATAATTTTGTGAAAGAAAAAGAGTTTAGTAAAAAGAAAAAGATTATAAGAACTGTCTTAGTTCTCTTAATTATCACTATCATTTTAGTAGGGATTTTTTTGGCTCTTTATTTTACAGGACTATGGGAAGAACTCAATTCGGTTGAAAAACTTAAAAACTTAATACTAAGTTTTGGCTTTTGGGGAAGATGTTAGATCGGAAGAGCACACGTCTGAACTCCAGTCACCATTCGTCATCTCG
>CARFEX010000099.1 GCA_948971535.1 uncultured Eubacteriales bacterium
TGTTTGTTCCTGAAAGAGAGAACACTACTATATATTGAGTTTGTTCTTTATCCCAAAAATCATCAAAAACTAAATTTCCATTTTCAACTTTTCCAACTCTACCTTCTTCATTTACAGAAAGACTATACTTATTACCTTGTTCTACTACATAGTAATTGTTTTTGCTATTCAAAAAGTCTTTAAGTGAGCTTGTAGTATTAGAACCTGAATTTTTAATTTTAATGTTAGAAAGGTCTACACCTGTTTGAGCATAATAATTTTCTTCTAAACTACCTTCCATAGTTTTAGCAGGAATAATTTGAAGATTGAACTGAACAGAAGGATATCCTGTTGCGATATTGATATCAAATTCGAGAGTTTTTTGTCTACCAAAGTCATGATTAACTTTTATTGAAACAACTTCCTTTGATTTTAAAGCATTTATCAAATCTTGAGAATTTGTTATTGCAGAGGTTAAAGTTCCGTCTTTAAAAGTTAAAGTTAGCATTCCATTTCCACCAAAAAGTGCAGAAAGTTCATTGCCAAGTCCGTCCACAAAGGAAGGTTGAAGTTTAAATGAGAACATATTATAAGTATTGTTTTCATCTAAATAAAATTGAACAAGTTCATTTAAATTTACTTTATCAATGGTTGTCAATCCATATTTGGTTACGCTTAAAGAAGTTGGATTATCAAATCTAGCATCTAAATTTTTTTCACCAAATACCAAA
This sequence comes from uncultured Eubacteriales bacterium, assembly GCA_948971535.1. Taxonomy (GTDB): domain Bacteria; phylum Bacillota; class Clostridia; order Christensenellales; family UBA1242; genus Caccovivens. Next base: position 711 of record CARFEX010000099.1, read on the forward strand.
CTTGTATCTGACATTGCATGACTAATTCCTGAGGATGTTAAATTCAAGCTAATTTTCCAAGTTTCCTCTGTAGAAACCTCGCCATAAGCCAACCAAAGTTCAGCTGATGCACCATCAACATTGTTAACTATAAATCTTTTTCCATCTATTACAATATCATTAGAATTTGAAGCAAAAGTCCACGCACTTAGAGTATTGGTTTTGCCATGCTGGTCGGTAATAATAATATTACTGATTTTGCTAATAAGGTCTTCAAGTGTGCTAACTCCTTCAATCCTATTTCCGTCTTCATCAGTGATAACTGTTTGAGAAGTACCTGTCTTGTCAAGGTTTTGACTAAAATTAATTGTTGTTCCATTTAAGATACTGATATTTGAAGTATCTATCTGTGTAACATCTTGTACTCGTGGAGTATAGAAGTATAGTCCCTGCTGAGCAACGCTATTTTCCCAAGTTAAGCTATCAACTGACAAAATAACAGTTGATAGGTGTACATCAGAATTCAAACCCAGAGAGTTGTTCACTTGTAATTGATATGAAAGAGTTCTTTCTGTTTCATTAAGCGTTGGCACTGAAACATTGAAATAACTTGTTATATCATTGTCGCTAGCGCTTTTAAAGGTTAATGTTAAGTTTTTAAGTACATCTTTTATGGCAGAAACGGAGTCTAAGTTAACATTAAATACTAGTGTGAAGTTTTCAAGAGAACCTTCTTCAATATAATGTTTACCATCTTCTGTGTCTTCAAGGTTATGCTGTATTTCCAATCCTGTTATAGAATTTGTATGAAGTGCTTTTGTGATTTCAAACTCTATCGGACTATTCACTATCTGTGCAAATCTATATAATCCGTTTTCATCATATACTATTACGTCTTGCTCAACAAGCACTGTTGCAAAGTAAACATCTAAATTTCCTACACCAACTACAGCAAGATAATCTTCATCAAGAGCATAGAGATATTTTACATCTCCATTTGTCATGGTATAGAACCCTGAACGAGCTTTATTATAATTTCCTAAACCTAAAATAGTATTTGCAAGCTCAAAATCTTCCTCTTTGTTACCAAGGTCTACAAAGAAAACTTTTCTCTTGTATATGTTTGCATCAGGAACAACACTAAGTGAGCCCAAGTCGTATGTAGCAAAAGTTGAACCTCCTTCAACAACTTTTAATGCTATTGAAACTTTTTTGTTTGCACTTTCTGACCAAGAAATTGAATCTTCAGTATTTTCTACTATATTAAGTGTTATATTTGTCTTTTCATAATCAGATGCACCATCTTTTTTGAAAATTTCAAATTGGTCTTCAGCATTTTTTTGGAAGAGTACTACTTCCATATTATACTGACCTTCTTCTCGTGCGAAGACATCCCAAAAAGCATAGTTGTTATTTATTACATTGCTATTTGGCATTAAATATTTCTTTCCGTCAACCTCAATAATTTGTCCTGCTTTTACATTCAAAATTTCTGAGGCATCGAGAACTTGTCCATTATTTTCATAAGTGAAACGTATTCCAATATATTTAAGCATGCTTTCAAGTTTAGTTTCTCCGTCAGATGAAAGCACTGATGCTCCAAGATGCTTATCAGAATAATCAGTCGCATTTACAGTTATCTTATTTTTAAGTCCTGCTATAAGCTCTATATTTGATGTTCTTACCAAAAACTCAGAGATTGTTGCAGGAACTATGTCTATTGAAGTTTTATCATCACACTTTCCTATCCCTAGTTTTGGATTTAGTGCAGTTATAAAAGAATTGTAAAGTTGTTCACCATTATAAAGTTCTTCAAATTCTCCAACTTTGAGTTGTTGGCTTCGTGCGTCTATAAATGTATAACCTTTTACAATAGGAGAAGAAATCTTATGAGTTTCAAAATATGGGTCGCCTTCATTGTAGACAAATGATAGGTCATCTGCATTGCCACCTTCAAAGAAAGAAAGTTTTTTTCTTTTTTCGCTTACTGTAGCTTTTGCACTATCGTCACTGTAAAGATATTCGCTTTCGGCTGGGAAGAATTTGTTTTTAGCTATAAACTTTTCCTCTACCATTATGTTGTCAATTTGTTTTCCTTCCAAATTGTAAAACTCTACTTTGATTGATTGAACAGGCACGTCAACAGCAATTTGAATTTCTTTTGGGTCAAGCTGAATATTGGCAGTAGAACTTGCACTGAGGCGAGATATACCTCCTTTAATCCAATCTACAAGTCTTCCGTCATCCAGTTTTAATTTGCGCATTTCAAGCTTAACAGGAAATTCTGTTCCAATTTCTACCATTCTTGGCACACGGATAACACCATCTGAAATTGTACCATCTGGATATGTAAGAATTGAGCCTGTATTTTTAAAAGTTAATTCAACTTGTTTTTCTGTCACAAGAGAGGTATTTGAATAAAGCTTTAAAGAAAAATCAGAAGTAACTTCAAGTTGGTTGTTATTATAAATCTTATCATCATACTCAAACACAAGGTCATCAGGTTTAACAACAGCCTTATCAAATCCTCCTGCTAAATAAACACCTAGTACAGTTCCGCCTGCAACTATTAAAACAGAAAAGAAAACAATGAGTAGTGTTTTCCAAACTGCCCATCCTTTTGCTCCCTTTGGTGCTCTGACTTTTTTCTCTTTATTTCTTGCCATAATATCTCTCCTTATGGTGACGCAAAAATTAAATTAATTAAAAATAAATTTAATAATTACATTAAACAATTTTATTATAATTTTTTATTACGAAAAAAGCAAATA
>CARFEX010000100.1 GCA_948971535.1 uncultured Eubacteriales bacterium
TTATATCTCCACACTTAATTTTCAATTTTGCACTTTTCCCAATTCTAGCTTCAAAATAGCAATCAATCGGAATGTTTCTTTTAATTGACAAAGCTTCATTTTCAAGCTTTTTATCTACTATCAAATTCACTTTTGCATTTACAGGAACTATAGAAGTTGAAGTTATCACATATTTATTTTCACCAAGAGTTTTATAGTCATAAATGGTTATTATTGACTTTTCTTCTTCCTTATCAAAAAATTTTATAACATCGCCTTTACATAATTGGTGAGTAGAGTGAATAGTGATTTCATTAAATCTTTTGCCTGTTTTGACATTTAATACTCTGCCTATCTCCACTCCAATATGATTTTGAGCCTTTGTGTATATAATTGATTGATTGTCAAAATAGCCATTTATAAATGAGCCTCTATTGTAAACTTTTTTTAAGTTTTGAACTTGCTCTGGTGTATGGTTAAAGTTATTGTCAAGAATTTTTCTATAACTATTGATAGTTTGAGCAATATATGCAGGTCTTTTTGCTCTGCCCTCAACTTTAAAGCTTACTACTCCGCACTCCGCCAATCTTTTTAAATTTTCTGCCATACAAAAATCACGAGTACTAAGCAGGTATCCTTCTGTTCTCCTAAAACTTCCATTTTGCAAATAACTCAATTGATAAGGCAATCTACAATACTGTTTGCACTTCCCTCTATTTCCGCTACATCCTGATAATAAAGAAGAAATATAACAGTTTCCTGAGAATGACACACAAAGTGCACCATGTATAAAATATTCTATCTCAATCTTTGTGTTTTTGCTAATATTTTCAATTTCTTTAAGAGGTGTTTCACGAGCTAAAACAACACGCTTATATCCAAGTTTTTCGAGAAACTTTGCGCCTTCCAAATTTGCAATACCCATTTGCGTACTAGCATGAAGTTCTGCATTTGGAAAATGATGTGAAAGAAATTTATACAGTCCGATATCTTGAACAATAAACGCATCAGTGCCATAATTTAAAAGTTTTTTTACTACTGCTTTAACGTTTTCAAACTCTTCATCTTTAAAAAGTATATTTAGGGTAATATAAACTTTAACATCAAATACATGTGCATAGTCAATTATTTCTTTTATGGTTTCAATCGTGAAATTTTCAATATTGCCTCTAGCATTAAGTTCGCCTATCCCAAGATAAACAGCATCTGCCCCACTATTAATAGCAGTGTAAAAACTCTCTTTATTTCCAACAGGTGCTAAAAGTTCAAATTTTTTATTCATAATATGATTTTAACATATTTTTTAAATAAAAAAAAGAATAAATTTATTATTTACTCTTTTTATAAAAATTTTAACCTAATGCCACATCCAAAATCATCATTAACAGAAATCCAAATATAAAACCCCATGTGCCTATACTCGACATTGATGACTTGCTTTCAGGCATAAGTTCTTCTGCAACAACATACATCATTGAACCAGCAGAAAAGGCAAGGAGCCATGGCAACACTGGTGTCAAAAGACTTGATAAGAACACACCTGCCACTGCCATAATAGGCTCTACCAGTCCGCTAAGCATACCGAATAGGAATGCTTTCCACCTACTACCAAACTCTTTGTGCATTGGTAGACTTATTGCTGACCCTTCTGGAAAATTTTGTATACCAATGCCTATAGCAACGGCAAGTGCCAAATAGAAAGCAGACTCTGTTCCAACTATGAAAGCATTTCCAAAAGCAAGACCTACAGACAAACCTTCTGGGATATTATGAAGTGTTACTGCTAAAAACAATTTTGAAGATTTGCCAAAACTTTTTTTCTTGTAAGGTTTATCATTCTTTTTTTCTACAACAGTTGCAAGTTTTTCAACGACAACCAAAAATATTACACCCAGTACAAAACCTATTGTGACTGGCAAAAATGCAAGTTTCCCCCAGTTTTCCGATTGGCTCAATGCAGGCAAAATAAGTGACCAAACCGATGCAGCAATCATAATTCCAGATGAAAAACCAGAAAAAACACTATTTAGTTTGTCACTAACATTTCGTTTGAAAAGGAACACGAGAGCAGACCCTAAAGTGGTCATCAAAAAAATGAAACTGATACCTAAAATTGTAATAACTGTATTATTCACATTTTCTCCTATGTAATGGTGGACTTCAACCTAGAAGCCCTAATATCAATATATAAGAGAAATAGAAAAAAGTGAGTGCAAATTAAAATTTTAATATTATTGCTAAAACAAGCAAATTAAAAACAAGATAACTCTTATTGTATTCGTATTATTCTTGCGTTATAAAAAAGACAAGCCAAAACTTGTCTTTTATTTTTTATTAAGCTTTTGGAAATTCTTCTGAGAAATCATAATCTGTTTGAACATATTCAGCGTTATAAAAATTGTCTGCAACTTGTTTTTTCTCATTTTGAACTTCTTCATAAGAACTTGCATTTTGAGAAAGCATTTTTGTTCCCTTGCTTGGAGAATATACATATCTATCGTATCTATTCATAGAGTCTACTGTATCGCTTTTACTTACTGAATCAATTTCATATGTTTTTATTGTTTTGCTTTCAAAATCGTAACTTATTATAGCATCCATATATTGATAAAAGCCTGAATCTTGTTCTGTAGTCATCATGTAGGTAACTTTAATATTGTTATTTTCAAATTTAAGTTCCATTTTAAAATTTGCTTGCCCAGCTGCTGCATTTGGTGTAGCTACAAACATAATTATCTTATCAGTAAGCTCATATTCTTCATTTGTCATTATGCCAGAAGTCAATTTAATAAGATTTTTAGCAACTGTAAAGCCTTCGTTATTTCTTGTCAAGTCTGTATAATCTTCATCACTTATTGCACGAGCACTTCTAAACTTTGCAGTTGAAATATTTGCGTCAGCGTCAACCATAACTTCATAAGTTGCATTCATTGCCTCTGCGTATTCTTCTTTAGTTAAAGATTCTGTTTGTACACCGCCACACCCAGTAAGCGCTAAGAATGCAAAAACAAACATCATTGATAATCCTAATATAGAATATCTAAGTTTTTTTGAGATAGTCATATATCCCTCCTTTTACCTCTATGTTTAGACTAACATTTTTAAGGCTCAAAGTCTAGAAAATATCAAAGAAAAATAAGGCAAGACAGTAAAAGCATTTTTTCGACAGCTCACCAGTCTACTACATCATGCGTTGGCGATTTTACATCATCATAATAATCAAAATAACGTCTTTTAAACTCGTCAGTTTGAGTCTTTTGAATAGTTTTTTTAGCTTGTTTTACCAATTTTGTTTTTTTATTCTTATTTGTAATCATAGTTTCACCTTATAAATTATTATAGCAAGAAATTTAATTTAAGTAAAGATTTTTATTTGCAAGAAATTATGATATAAAACTATTTTAAGTTTAGCAAAAAAAAAATTATAATATGGATTT
>CARFEX010000101.1 GCA_948971535.1 uncultured Eubacteriales bacterium
CTCAAAAAACTAAAGGTTTCTATTTAATTTTCGTTGACTTTATTTTTTTATATTACTAAAATTATAGATGAAATTTAGTTAATATTAAAGACTATTTTTATCTTTTAAAGGAGTGTTTATGAAAAATAAGAAGATATCAAATATAGCAAAAACTATGACTATTCAAGAGGTTTTAAATTTAGATGAAAGTCTTGGCGAAGTGTTTATGGGCTTTGGGATGTTTTGCATATTTTGTCACTTGGGAGAAAATGAAACCATAGAAGAAGCTTGCTCTGCACATGGTGTTGAAGTTGATTTCTTGATTGAAAAACTCAACGAAAGATACAATATTATAAAACAAAAAAACTAGCTTATAGTGCTAGTTTTTTTAAATTTAATTATCAAACAAATTATCTCTTATTTTATTTAATAAATTATCAATACCTTTTTTCGTCTTAGTGGATATAAGAATTTGGTCACCCTCCAAAGCCATTGGTTTTGTCATTTTATCACATTTATTTAGCACTACAAATCTATTTTTTGTAGCACCTAGCTTATCTAATAGCTCATCAGTAATACGCATATTTTCTTTATATTCATAGGTTTTATCTGTTTTATCTGAAAGTGTTACATCAACCACATGAAGTATAAGGTCTGCATCTGTGGCTTCCTCTAGCGTTGCAGAAAAGGCATCAACAAGTTGATGTGGAAGGTCGCTTATAAACCCTACTGTGTCAGTGAGAATTGCATATTTGCCTTCACCTAGAAACAGCTTTCTACTCGTTGTATCTAGGGTCGCAAAATACTTATCATCAGCATAAATATTATCTCTTGTAAGACAATTTAGTAATGAACTTTTTCCTGCATTTGTATAACCCACAATAGCTATTTTTGGCAAGCCTGACTTTGTTCGCTCTCTACGAGTAAGCAATCTTTGTTCTTTAATCTTATCTATTTGTTTTTTTAGACTCTCCATTTCTTTTTCAAGTATTCGGCGATTGAGTTCCAGTTTTGTTTCACCAGGGCCTCTCATACCAACTCCTGCACCACCAAAACGTCCACTTGTTCCTGCTATTTGGGAAAGTCTTGGCAAAATATACTTGTCTTGAGCAAGTTTAACTTGAAGTTTTGCTTCTCTACTTTGAGCACCGCTTGCAAAAATATCTATAATTAGTCCAACTCTATCTACAACTTTTACTCCTAGCACAGTGGATATATTATTCATCTGGCTTCCTGAAAGTTGATAATCTACAATAGCAACATCTATCTCCTCTTGACAATTTTCAATATACTCAGCTATTTCATCAAGTTTACCTTTTCCTAAAACTGTTGATTTATTAAAATCTTTGACTATTTGATAAAATTTTGCAACCACATTAAGCCCTGCTGTAAAACAAAGTCTTTCTGTTTCAGAAAGTTTTCTAGCAATATCGTCTTCTTTTTTGGTTGCAATCGCAATAATTATGCAATTCTCTCGTTGCGTTTGTAAATCTTTTAGTTTTCCCATAAATATTATTATATCATTTTTTTACATATTTAACAAACAAACTTCTTTAATTTTCTGCCAAAATACTTCCATCCACAACTGATATAATCACTCTAAACACTTTTTTATCTTTACCAACTAGTGTAAAACACCAAAACATATCATCAAAATTTGGAGATATTTCATTTAACACCTGTAAATAACATTCGCCTTCTAGTATATCATTATTAGTTCTATCACTGATTTCATCAATAAGTGTATTTTGTGCTATTTCTAATGCTTTTTCATAATTTATCCCAAAGTCTTTACTGATATTTGAAAAGGCTATAACTTTATTACCAAAGGTAAGTTTCACTTCATCATTGTCTTTTAAGCAATAACCAATATCTACCATATAAGAATGATAAATTGGATGCAAATCTAAAAGGATTTCACTATCTTTTCCATTTACAGTTAACGTAGCTTTAAGTGTATTATCCTCTTTTGGTTGAGCTAATGATAAAGTTATCAATGAGAAATCTAGTTCTTTATTATGAATTCCATCTATTTTATAAGGCTCTTCTCGTTTTCCTACACTAATACTTGCCCTATCATTTCCATTTCGACCAGCAAAATAGGTATGAGTTATTTCACTCATGCTTTCTTCAACACCAATTTTCACTTGTGAACAACCTATCAACATCATTGGTAACAATAGAAACATCAAGCACATTGTCAATTTTTTCATTTTTCACCTCTTACATTAAGAATATGTTGGTAAAGCGAAAAAAATATGTTACAATTTGTATAAGGATGAAGAATATGAAAAATTTGAAATTTTATTTTCAAAAAGCACTAAAAGAGGGCTTTGCTATAGGTGCTTTAAATTTTAACAATATGGAAACATTGCAAGCGATTGAAAGCTCTTGCAAGATAAACAACTCTCCAATGATTATTGCTGTTAGTGAAAGTGCTCTATCTTATATGGGCGACTATTGCATAGCACTAGCTAATACAACTAGAAAAAATAGTAGAGGGATATTTTTGCATTTAGACCATGGGAAAGACTTTGATATTTGTAAAAAAGCTATTGATATGGGCTTTGATAGTGTTATGATAGACGGAAGTAGTTTGCCATTTGAAGAAAATATAGCTATAACAAAAAAAGTTTGTGAATACGCACACAAAAAAGGGGTTTTGGTTGAAGGCGAACTTGGGCAATTAAAAGGCATAGAAGATGAAATTAATGTAAAAGATAACCACTACACTGACCCAAACCTTGCAAAAGAATTTGTTGAAAAAACAAATGTAGACTCTCTTGCCATTGCGATAGGCACAAGCCATGGAGCTTACAAGTACACAGGCGCACAAACTTTAAGATTTGACATACTTGAAGAAATTGAAAAGCTTTTGCCAAATTTTCCTTTGGTACTTCATGGTGCTTCCACAGTAGACGAAAATTTGATTAAAAATATTAATGCTAATGGTGGTAAAATTAAAAATGCTATTGGGATAAATCAAGAACAAATAAAGTTAGCAATAAAAAAACACAATATTGTTAAAATAAATAGTGATACTGATTTAAGACTAGCGATGACTTCTGGCATAAGGCAAATACTAAAAACAAATCTTTCTGAATTTGACCCTAGAAAATATTTAGGTAACGGAAGAAGTGAAATTGAAAAACTGGTAGACAAGAAGATAACCGATCTTTTTTATTCATACAACAAAATTTAAAAACAATAAAAAAAAGAGAAAGTCGTTTCTCTTTTTTAATAACACTTATTTTTTTAACAATTTTCTTGATTTGTATTATCTGCATACTTACGTTTTGTAGATTCTCCACCTCTAATATGCTTATTTGCAAAATTGTCATCAAGAACTTTTTTTGTTTCTTCATATAGTGGCAT
>CARFEX010000102.1 GCA_948971535.1 uncultured Eubacteriales bacterium
AAAACATAAAAAACGCTGAAACATTCAGTGTTTTTATTTTTTTTATATAGAGCAAGAGGTGGGTTTGATATAAAATATATATTGCATTTTATCAAATTGTTATATTATCGTAAAATAGTTGATTTTTAGACTAAGATTTGATAAAATTTAAACATGCTGTATTTTATTTTTACACTGAACTTAAATGGTTGGGCTTTGGTAGCTGCTATTCTTGGCTACTTGCTTGCTATAACTATTGCTATTGTCTTTCATGAGCTTGCTCATGGAGTTGTAGCTTATTCATGTGGAGATAAAACCGCAAAGGCCTTTGGGAGAGTTACTTTAAATCCTTTTGCTCATTTTGACATTATGGGACTTTTATGCTTTTTGTTTATCGGTTTTGGTTGGGCAAAGCCTGTTCCTGTTAATGAGCTGAATTTTAAAAACTTTAAACGTGGGCAAAGGTTAGTGTCTATAGCTGGAATATTAACCAATATTGTTTTAGCTTTTATTTTTAGTGGGCTATATTACTTTTTCTATTTTAGTTTGATTACTCATGTGAACGCATTTATGAATTTTCTTGGATATTTCATTTTGTTTTCATTCTTAACAAATATTTCGCTTGCTGTTTTCAATCTTCTTCCAATATATCCACTTGATGGCTTTAATTTTATAAAATCGTTTATGCGTCCTGATAATAAATTTGTTCTATTTATGCAAAGATATGGTAGTCTGATTTTGATGCTTTTATTCATTTCTTCTGCATTTGATTATGGTTACGGTTGGTTTATAGGACTTATTGAAAAAGCTTTCTTTGCTTTTTGGGGGTTATTCTAATGCAAGCAGAAAATATTGAACAACAACTAAATGAAAATGATATTCAAGAAACAAATCAAACTTATCGTTTTAAACTTGAAAACTTTGAGGGACCTCTTGACCTTTTGTTGCATCTTATAAAAGATTCAAAGCTTGACATTATGACTGTTAAACTTGCAGATATTACTGAGCAGTATCTTGAATATATGAAAGATATTGAAAATATTGACATGGATAGAGCGAGCGAGTTTATAATAGTTGCGGCAACTCTTCTTGAAATTAAATCTAAACATCTTTTGCCTGTGGAACAAGAGGAACTTCCTGATGAAGAGGATAGTGAGGCATTACTTCTCCAAAGACTTAAAGAATATGAACTATTTAAACAAACTGGCGCACGTCTAAAAGAAATTGAAGACATAAATAAGCTCTATCGTGCGCCAGGCAAGGAAACCGAAAAGGTAAAGATTGTTATAAAAGATTTGGTACTTGATAAACTTCTTGATGCATTTGCAAACTTGCTAGCAAGAAAAGAGGCGAGGGGAGAAGATAAACCTGAATCAAAGAAGATTGTAAAAGATAGATTTACAGTTGCTGAAAAAATGATATCAATTAGAGACTATGCAAGAATGAACAAACGTTTTGTTTTTGAAGACTTATATGCAGATGATATGACAAAGAGCGAAATGATAAATGTTTTTCTTGCGCTCTTGGAACTTTTAAAATTGCAAACTATAAGAGTAGAACAAACTTGCAATTTCAATCAAATAAATATAATTTCAAACGAGGTGGCATGATGAGTACAATGGATAAAAATAATTTGAAAGATATACTACATTCAATTCTATTCGTAGCAGGTGATGGAATAGAAAAGTCTTTTATTGCAGAAAAACTTTCGTTAAGCGAAAAAGAACTCGACAAAGCAATTTTGGAACTTGAAAAAGAACTTTCAGGTACTTGTGGAGTTCATTTAATAAAATATAAGAATAAAATTCAACTTTCTTCAAACCCTGACTATGCTGAATTTATATCTGAAGTGTTAAATCCTATACGTGAAAAATCTCTTACACGTGCAGCACTTGAAACTCTTGCAATTATAGCTTATAAACAACCAATTACAAAACTTGAAGTTGAGGATGTTAGAAGGGTAAACTCAGACTATGCAGTTCAAATTCTTCTTGACCAAGATATGATTGAGGTTGTAGGAAGAAAGGATGCTGTCGGAAAACCTTTGCTTTTTGGAACAACTGAGAACTTCCTAAAAAGATTTAATATTTCAAACCTTTCTGACCTACCTGATTATGAAGAGCTTATGGAAAGAATAAAAACTTTGCGTGCTGAAGAAGATAATAATAATCAATCTGATACTTTGTTTAGAGATGTCCAAGACCTTGAGTTTAATGATGAATTACCTGATTTTTTGAAAGGTGAAGATGTTAGTAAAATAGAGGCTGAGGTTACCGAAAAAGTGGAGGAACTTTTAGCTGAAGATAATGTCAATGATGATGTTGTGTAATTTTAGCTGTAAAAGAGATACAATCGGGAGCAAAGCTTGAAGTATACGCTTCAAGCTTTAACCGGATTGCATTTAGCAATTCGGTTGCGCGCTCTTCGCGCACTCCCGATTGGGTTTATCGAAAACCCAAATTGTATCATTGTAAATTAAATAAAACAAAAAGAAAAAACTCTTACAAGAGAGTTTTTTTTATAACAACTTCCGCATACAATAATCTATGCAAACTCAGCAATTTGAATATGAATACGAAGAGATTGAAAACAAGATAACTATAAAAGAAAGGGTGAAGACTTATAGTTATGTTTTCCTTTTATTTCTGTCATTTTTTGGCTTAATGATGTTGTTGATATGGCTCTTTCAATAAAGAAAAAACTGCCTATTCACCCAAGTTTTATTTTGTTATTTTTATGGTTTGTAATAACTCAAAACTTTTCAGCTTTTTTTATTTTTGTAACTGTTGTAATGTCACATGAATTAGGGCATTATGTAGTAGCAAAAAAATGTGGTTATAAACTGGATTCTTTTTTTCTAGCTCCATATGGAGTAAGCCTAAATTATAAAGAAAAAGCATTTGAGCCTAATGATGAAATTAAAATAGCACTTGCTGGACCATTTGTAAATATTTTTTTGGCAATAGTAGCTATTGCCGTTTGGTGGATATATCCAAGTATATATGGCTTTACAACAACTTTTGTTAAACAATCAGTGCTACTTGGACTTACCAATCTTTTGCCATGTTATCCACTTGATGGTGGTAGAATATTAGTTGGTGCATTAAGCATAAAAAATGAACGGAAAAAATCTATTAAAATAGTAGTGCTACTTAATTATTTATTCTCTCTTTTAACCTTTATATTATTTATTGTATCATGTTTTATTAACTTCAATCCAACTTTTGCATTATTATCATGCTTTTTGATAGGAGGTGTAATTCAGACTAAGTTTGAAAGCAAATATCGTCTAGCCTCTGTGTATAAAAAAAGAACCAAGGATTTTTCAAAACCTATTA
>CARFEX010000103.1 GCA_948971535.1 uncultured Eubacteriales bacterium
ATATTCAAGGTTTTCAACAAGCATAACTACTTCCATATTTTGTATATCATCCAATTTTTCAACTTGCTGTTCTATCAAAAAGCAATCATTTTGTGTTTGTGTGAGGGAATTGTTTACAAGCACATCTTCTACTATACAGATAGTTATTATTATAAGAAAAATAAGCAAAAAGTTAAGATAATGTATTAATTTCATGTTGCAAGCTCCTTTCCTTTTGCAACTTTTCCCTCTCCTTTCATAGTTTGCAAATATATTGAACCGCTTTTATCAATAGTGAAAATCAAGACGTCTTTTATTTTATTCACACCATTTTCAACTAATAATTTTTTTACTGTTTCTTCTTCTAGCCTTGCTATTTTTAAGTTTGAAGAAATCATTTTACCTTCACTTATCAAAGTAATTGGCAAATATCCTTCCTCACATTCAATTTTCATATCAGATTTTGTCGCTGGAGAAAAAGTTTCTTTCGGCATAACACTAACCTTGCCGTTAGTTTCCATAATCGCATATTCAACTTGTTCAAAACTAAAATAACCACATTCTCGAAGTGCAGCTAGGATATCATCAGTAGAAAGATTAAGCCTTTTCATTGCTTTATAATCTATACCTTTTGGATTGACAATTATTACAGGTTTACCACTAATTACTCTGCTAAATGTCACACTTAATTTGCTTAAAAGTGTCAATAAAAAATGTAATACAACAAGCGTCAACAAAGGAACAACGCCATGTAGAACTGGAACTGCAACTTCTGCCATTGGAATTGTAGCAAGGTCGGCTATAATAAGCGTCAAAACAAGCTCAAAGGGTTGCATTTGTCCAAGCTGGCGTTTCCCCATGAGTCTAAAAATCAGAAGTACAATTAAATATATTATTATTGAACGAAATACTATTGTAAGCATACAAATAGTATTTTCTACTTTTTAAAAAATATTTATTTTTAATTGTATATTTTATGCATTTTTAGGTTTTGCTTTTTTGTTGTTAAAAAATCTATTTTTTGTTTGCACAAGAAAGGACTTAATATCAATTAAATTGAATATTGCACATAACAAAATGAAACTACCTCCTGCTACCATACTCCCTATACAAATTGAGAAGAAGCTTGGGAAGAAAAATGTGGCAATGCTAGTTACAAAATATGAAAGAGCAGATGCTGGAATTATGAGTAGTGAAATAAGAATTATTGGTTTTGCAAGACCTAATGAAAGTTTGGTTTTGCGTTTTAACATCCAAACATTTAAAATTGCCGTTACAAGAAAACTTATACCCATGCCGTAAATGAGAGCATTTATTCCAATAAAGCTTGGTAATATCCAAAGCGCTATAAACATGAAAATTGCTCCTACTAAATAATTGACAAAGGACTTTACTTCATAACCCAATGAGTTAAGAAGTGCAGAAGAAATATTTGTAATGCCCATTGGTATCATAACCCAAGCAGCACCTGTGAGTAGTGTTCCACTAAGTGCATTGTCATATAAGAAAATACCAACCAGTTCTCCTACACCTATATATACAGGCACAAATAGTGCTGATACAAAAAGTGAAAATACTATTGAAGTTCTTATACGTTTTTCTATATGTTTTTGGTCACCCTGAGCCACAGCTGTTGAAAGGTCTGGAATAAGTGCGGTTGAAAGCGAGCCTATAATTGTTGTAGGAACAAAGAGTAGTGGCATTGTCATACCAACTGCAACACCATACATGGATATAGCTTGTGAACTTGTATAACCTATTGCTGTAAGTCTTGCAGGAATAATTAAAGCAACAAGTGGTTGAATAAAACTCCCAGCTACTCGTATCCCTGTAATTGGCGTTGACTGTTTGAAAAGAGGTTTAAAAATCTTTTTTGTAGGCTTTGTAAGTCTACCTCCATAATAGAAGAAAAGAATAGCTACAAATATCATTGAGAAAAGGCAGGCAATAGTCATTGACCAGCCAACTGAAAGGGCGTTTTCTATTGCACTTAGTGAACTTCCAATAAGAATTACACAAACAAAGATACGAACAAGCTGTTCATAAAACTCACTCACGCAAAGTGCAAAATAGTTGCCCTGCCCCCAAAGTGCACCACGAAATACAGAATATACTGCTGAAAAAATAAGTGAAGGGAGCATGACTATCAAAATTTCTATACATCTTTCATCAGTAAAAATTTTGCCAAAAATACTTTTCATACATAGTACTACAAGGCATAAAACAATGCTAATAATAATTGCAAAAACTAATGCAGTTGTAGTAAGTGAACTTTCCTTTTTCCCCTCTTTTTTTGCCCTAAAACTTGCACCCATTCTAGAAATAATTAGAGGAAGTCCACTTGAAACAATCGTCAATAGAACAATAAAAATTGAGGTTGCAACCTGATATAAACCTAATGCTTCTGCACCTACAACTCGTGAGAGATATATTCTAAAAAAGAAACCAGCTATTCTGGTTAGTACCGAAAAAAATGTGATGAGTGCTACTGTTTTAAATAATGATTTCATTTCTCACTCCTATACATATATATTTGTATTAGGATGAATGAAATTTTAATACAATAATTGAGGAGGAATTATGAAAGTTTATTCAAGCGACATATATTTTGTTAAAGAGGAAGATACCCTTTCTAGTATTAGTGCAAAGTTTAACATAAATGAAACTGCACTTCTTATTAAAAATAATATCACACCCAAAATGCTAAGCGAAGGCATGATATTAAAGATAAAATAGGATAATTTAATAAAAAACACTAAAAAAAACTATTTTTTTTAAGTTTTTATCAGTAAAAAGATAAAAACTCATTTTTTTGCTGACTTTTTTCTTAATATTTTTTTTGCTACAAATTCCTCAATTTTGTCGTTATATTTTGTTGTTAAGTATATTAAAGCTACTGCCAAAATAGCTATTATTGCCCAAACAACGAGTCCCCAACCGTGATATGGGATAACTTCTCCACTAGAAAAATATGCCGTTGTCAATATCCCTATTGGTCGTGAAACAAATTGCACCAAGATAAAATAGCTCCAGCTCATATTTGTCAGTCCTGCTACTAGGCAAAGTATATCATCAGGAAAAAAAGGAAGTATCATCATTACTGCAAACGAATATTTACTTTTGCTAAGATAGTTTGTCCACTTCTTTCGAGTTTCTTCTCCAACCATAAAGTTGACAAGTTTAATACCAAAAATTCTACCAAGAAAGAATGCAACAGCACTACCTAACATTATTCCGCCAAAACTTAGTATACTTGCCTGCATTGGCCCATAAATAAGTGTGCCTGCTATTATGAGAATTGGCGATGGGATTGGTATAAAGGTA
>CARFEX010000104.1 GCA_948971535.1 uncultured Eubacteriales bacterium
CAAAAGTAAGACATCTTGATACCATAAAAAAGAAAAACTATATTCAAATCAATCATGACGATGAGTTTGTTGTAGCGCTTTATCCTTTTCTAAATTTTGCTCCATTAGATATTGACGAACTTGCTAAAATAATATCCTCTTTAAAAAAAGATAATATAGGCAGGCTTGTTATTGTTTGTGGTCAATATAACAAGGAAGCTATCTCATTTGCTAAAAATTTTGACTTTGAGATTGTAATTTTAGACAAGTATTCAACCTATTCTAGTCTTTATAAAGAATACAACACTTATCCTGAAATAACGTTAAAATATAAAAAAGATAAAAAGTTAGCTATGAAAGATTTGGTGGCTTATTCCTTTAACAGACAACGTACAAAAGGTTATATTTTTTCGGCTCTTATTCTATTTTTGTCTAGTATGCTTATTAGACCAAGCCTTTATTATTGCATCGTAGCTAGCCTACTTTTAGTTTTCGCTTTAATATCTTTTTACAACCCATATTTTAACCCTAAACTAAGCAATGAGATATTATAAAGTAAATTTTTTTTCGACATAAAAAGAAGAAATTATTAAAAAATATTTTGAGTTTTTTTCAAGATATGATAATATCAAAAATGTTTCAAAGGAGAAAAATATGATAGTTTCACTTACTGGAGCAACTGGAAATATGGGTCGAGAAGCACTACTTGAGCTTGTTAAACTCGATAGCGTTGCTAAGGTCAAAATCTTAGTTCTTCCAAACGATACAAAAAGAGCAAAATTTGTTATTAAAAGATGCAAAAAATATAAAAAGAAAATTGAAATCGTATACGGCAATCTTGTAGATAAAGCCACTTGTGCAGAGATTGTTCGTGGTGCAAAATATGTTGTAAACCTTGCGGCTGTTATTCCACCTAAATCAGATAAACAACCTTCTCTTGCAATCGACTGCAATGAGATAGGTGTAAAAAATCTTGTTTCTGCTATTGAGGCACTTGATGAACAACCAAAGCTTATCCATACATCAACTGTGGCGCTTTATGGAAATAGAAACCACTTACACCCTTGGGCAAGAGTTGGCGACCCGTTGCTTGTAAGCCCTCTTGACCTTTATTCTATAACCAAACTTCGTGGAGAGTTTGCAGTACTTGAATCATCTATCAAAAACTGGGCAGTTTTACGTCAATCTGCTATGCTACACACTAATATGCTTGCTGATAATATGAGTGATGGGCTTATGTTTCACACATGTTTCAATGCACCACTTGAATGGGTTACAGCACATGATAGCGGAGTTTTGATTGCGAATATTATCAAAAAAGATATAGAAAAAGACCTTGGTAAAAGGTTTTGGAAACAATGTTTTAATATAGGTGCTAATGGCCGTAATCAAGTTACTGGTTATGATACTTTAAACGATGGTTTTAAGCTGATTGGAGGCAGTGCCAAAGACTTTTTCAAACCATATTATAATGCTGCAAGAAACTTTCATGGAGTTTGGTTTTATGATGGCAAAAAACTAAATGATTTGTTTGATTATGTTAGTCAAGATGTAAGTGATTATTGGCAACAAATAGGCAAAAAGTATTGGTATTATAGCTTTGGTAAATTAATTTCTAAAAAGATTATTTCCAAAATGGCTATTCAAAAACTTTTTAAGGATGACAACTCACCTGCCTATTGGTATAAACATGGAGATGAAGCAAAACTCGTAGCTTTCTTTGGTAGTAAGGAAGAATATGAAAAATTGCCTAATAAGTGGGAAAATTTCAATCTTTTAATTGAAAACAAAGGGCCTAATGGCGAAGAAATTGATTATAAAAAATTAAAATCACCTAAATATGCAAATATGCTTGATTATGGATATGATTTCAATAAAAAAGATAGTGCAATAAGTAAAGAAGATTTACAAAATGTTGCAAAAATGCATGGTGGAAAACTTTTATCAAAAGAGTTTAAAACTGGCGACATTTATGCAAAATTAAAATGGCAAACACAGGACAAAGAAACTTTTGAGGCAAGTGCATTTTCAGTTTTAAGAGCTGGGCACTGGTATAATTGTTGCTATGAAAGTTATGCTTGGGATTTTGATAGACTTGCTAAAAAAGATAAAATTTATGCTCAAATCTGGTACGACTCTCACTCTAAAGACGAGAACAATCTTTATGAAATGGATAAAAATTTTAATACGCTTATGAGGACTACAAAATGAAAACAATAATTTGTTATTTTTCAGGAACTGGTAACACAAAAAAAGTTGTTTTAAAATATGTTGAAGAATTTTTAGCTAATGGTTGGGAAGCCGAGGCTACACCTATTGAGAACGCTGACAATATTGACTTTTCTAAGTATGACAGTGTTGGTATAGCTTACCCCATCCACGCATTTAATGCACCTTCAAATATGGTAGATTTTTGTAAAGCGATGCCAAAAATGAAAGATAAAAAACAACTTTACATAATTAAAACTTCTGGTGAACCACTTAAAATAAACAACATTTCTTCTGTTAAAATAAAACATATATTAAAGAAGAAAAACTATATTCTTAATAACGAATATCATTATGTTATGCCTTACAATATGATTTTTAGGCACTCAAATGCTATGGCTTATAAAATGTGGGATACAGCTCAAAAGCTTATTCCAATAGATTGCAAGGATATAATAGCTAAAAGGAAAGTTAAGCTTTCTTATATACCTTGTGCAACCTTTCTAGCATGGGTAATGAGAATTGAACATGTTGGTGGCAGATGGAACGGCAAAAAATATAAAGTTAATGAAAACTGTATTAATTGTGGTCAATGCATTCGCAACTGCCCTACAAAAAATATTTGGACTGACAAGGACGGGAATTTCCATTTTGGCAAAAGTTGTTTGATGTGTATGCGTTGCTCTTTCAACTGCCCTGTTGATGCTTTTTCAATAGGCTGGTTTAATGGTTGGAAAGTTAATGGAAGATATAACTTTAATGACCCAGAAAACACAGAACAAAAATCACATAAAAATTATTGCAAAAATTCTTATAAAAAATATTTTAGAGTTAGTCATGCTAAATTAGATAAATACCTTAATTTACAGGAAAGTAAATAATAATAATTCTATTTAATTTTAAAAAAATCTATCAATTTTTGATAGATTTTATTTTTTATATTTTTTGATTTTTATTAAATTTTTTGTTTTTATTTTCATGTAAATATGCACAAATTTT
>CARFEX010000105.1 GCA_948971535.1 uncultured Eubacteriales bacterium
TCAGAATTTTGGTTAAGTGCTATCGCTAAGAAACCTATTGTTCTTTTCAATGCTCCATTAAAATATTTGGAAAACAAAGATTTCAATTTAGAAGCTGTAAAAGTTAATCCTTATTGTGCAAGATATATTTATAGTAAGTTTCGCAAAGATGATGAATTTGTTGATCAGGTTATTGAAATTTTGAAAAATTCCGTACAAGAAAATAAAGAAACTTATGACAGTATTGATAGAATTATAATTTCTCTAGAAAATTCAAATAAAAGAACTAGCAAAACAGAACAATTTGTACAAAATTATTTTTCTTAACAAAAAACGGACTTTATCTAAGTCCGTTTTTTATTTCGATTATTTATTTTATCTATTTTTTGACGTGTAACATTTTAATATACATCAACATTCTTGTTAGTTGGTTTTTCGTCATCTATTTCCACTACCAGAGCTTCTGTTGTGAGCATAGTTGCAGATACTGAGCATGCGTTTTGAAGTGCTGAGCGAGTCACTTTGGTTGGGTCAATTATACCTCTTTCTATCATATCACAATACTCATTTGCAAGAGCATCAAAACCATAAGCTGGTTTATTGATATTTTCGTAGATATTATTTACAACTACACCGCCATCAACACCTGCATTTTTGGCTATTTGTCTAATTGGCTCTTCTACTGCACGTAGTATTATGCTTGCACCCGTTCTTTCATCACCAGAAAGTGTTTCAATTAGAGCTTTAATTGCCTTTGTTGTTTTAAGTAGTGCAACTCCGCCTCCTGGAACAACACCCTCTTCACTTGCTGCCTTTGTTGCTGAAAGAGCATCTTCGATGCGAAGTTTCTTTTCTTTCATCTCCACTTCTGTTGCTGAGCCTACCCTTATCACTGCAACCCCGCCAGAGAGTTTTGCAAGTCTGTCATTTAGCTTTTCTATTTCGTAATCGCTTGTTGTATTTTTTATTTGATTTCGGATAGCATTTGCTCTTTCTTTTATTGCTTCACTTTCTCCTGCACCCTCAACTATTGTTGTATTATCTTTATCAACCTTAACTTTCTTTGCTCTTCCAAGATAATCAAGTGTTATCTCTTTAAGGTCTGTGCCTAGCTCTTCGCTTACCACTTTTCCACCTGTTACAATAGCGATATCTTCAAGCATTGCTTTTCGCTTTTCACCAAAGCTTGGAGCTTTAACTGCAACGCAATTAAATGTTCCTCTCAGTTTATTGAGTATTAATGTTGTCAATGCTTCGCCTTCAACGTCTTCTGCAATAATCAACAACTTTTCTCCCATTTTTACAATTTGCTCAAGAAGTGGCAAAATTTCTTGAATATTCGATATCTTTTTGTCTGTGATTAATATAAATGGATTGTCTAGTTCCGCTGTCATTTTTTCATTGTTAGTACACATATATGGTGATAGATAACCTCTATCAAACTGCATACCTTCCACTACTGTGAGGTCTGTTTTCATTGTTTGAGCTTCTTCTACTGTAATAATTCCCTCTTTACCGACCTTTTCCATAGCTTCTGCTATAAGCTTCCCTATATCTTCATCTCCAGCAGAAATGCTTGCAACTTGTGCAATAGCTTTATTATTTTCAACTGGTTTTGAAATCTTTTTAAGTTCTTCTACTGCAACTTCTGTCGCCTTGAAGATACCTTTTTTGAGTATAACCGGATTTGCTCCTGCTACAAAGTTTTTCATACCTTCTCTTATTATCGCTTGAGCAAGTACACAAGCTGTAGTTGTTCCATCACCAGCCACATCATTTGTGCGGACACTCACCTCTTTGATAAGTTCTGCTCCTAGGTTCTCAAATGGGTCATTAATT
The DNA here is from genome assembly GCA_948971535.1 of uncultured Eubacteriales bacterium. GTDB lineage: Bacteria > Bacillota > Clostridia > Christensenellales > UBA1242 > Caccovivens. Next base: position 1,819 of record CARFEX010000105.1, read on the forward strand.
TCAATTTCTTTTGCGATAGTCACTCCATCATTTGTTATAAGTGGTGAAGTAAACTTTTTACCAAGTACTACATTTCGTCCTTTTGGGCCAAGAGTGATTTTTACTATATCTGCAAGTGTGTTTACACCGTTTTCAAGAGCCTTTCTTGCTGAAAGTCCATCAAGTAATTTTTTTGCCATAATTCCTCCTACTCTACTATTGCAAGTATGTCAGTTTGTCTTAAAATAACATACTTTTTATTATCCATAGATATTTCTGTTCCTGCATATTTTGAATAAAGAACTTTGTCACCTTTTTTAACTTGTATAGCAATTTTTTTGCCGTCTACTTCTCCGCCCTGTCCAACAGCTATAACTGTTGCTATTTGTGATTTTTCTTGTGCTGCGGTTGGCAATATAATACCGCTTTTTGTTTCTTTTTCGCTTTCTTCAGGAAGCAATAACACTCTATCAAATAGTGGTTTAATATTCATAATTTCCTCCATTTATTTCATAATAATTATACGACCTAACCAAATAAAAGTAAAGCAAACAGCGCGCTAAATTTGCTCATAGAATGGTAATTTTTGTCATACTATAAATTGTAATACAACATTAAAAACAAGGAAATCAAGGTTTTATGCCAAAATATGTAAAAAAAAATAAAAAATATTTGATTATACTATCTGTTATCCTTTTTCTAGTAACAGGAATTTTTTGTGCAAATATTTGTTCGATAGCTTTTATTGCATCTTCAATTCAGAATACATCTGATATACGAACAAACGAATTTGAATTATATTTACTTTCAACTGCAAAATCTAAGTTAGAAAAATCTGCTCAAGAACTTGCAAAAGACTATCAACCTATAGGTGCTGGCGGATTTATTTGGAAAAATGATGAATATTTTTATGTTATCTCTAGCGCTTATATAAACAAAAATGATGCTCAGCTTGTTAAAAATAATTTGGAAACCAATAGTAATATTCAGTGTGAAATTATTCCTGTTCATTTTAATAGTTACAAACTTGGAACAATCACTGACAACGAAAGCAAAAAAGTATTACAGAGAGCAGTCAATATATTTTATGCAAATTATCTTCAACTTTTTGATATTGCTGTCAGCTTAGACACTGCTGTTTATAATGAAATTTCAGCTCGGCTCGCTATCAATACTGTTAACAGCAATATCAATTCTGCGATAGCAGATTTTAAAACGTTATTTACTCAAACTGATAATGAAGAAATACAAAAACTTTCAAAAGCTCTTGTCAAAGCACAGTCAATATCAACTAAATTGGCATCAGGTATAAAAGTTAATAAAGAACAAACTTATTCTTCACTTATAAAATTTAGATACACTGAACT
>CARFEX010000106.1 GCA_948971535.1 uncultured Eubacteriales bacterium
ATTTTTTGACCTTCAGGATTGTTGAAACAGTTGTATATATTAGCAATATCTTGACTACCATTCAAACCTTTTGATGTTATAAAGGAAGCAAACTCTTTTTTATCCATTTCAATTTCATCTTTAGTTTCATCTAAACTGGCTTTTGATACTTTTCTATCGCTTTCAGCTTGTTTATATTCGCAAATATACTTTATGTCTTCAATTGTTAAGTTGTGGTCTTTAATTATGTCAAAAGCCTTTTTGGTTTTTGCTTTTGAACTATTTTCAAGCATATTCAAACCTGTAATTTCACAATAATTATCATAAATAGAGGTTTTAACTTGTTCAATTAAAGTTGTAGTGTCAAGTTCTGCAAGAGTTTCCTTTTCGTTACCATCGTTAGTCATAGAAATTATTTCTTGACGAATGTAACTTTCAACGTTGTTCTCCAAGCTGACATTGCTGTCAAGTATAGCATTTGGCACGCCATAAACATTTACTAAATCTTCTAACTTTGTAGTATTATGGTTATTAGCAAAGTGAAGTGCATCAAAGAAATCAGTTTCTGCAAGTAGGTCGTCCCTTGTTTTGATAGCATCAATCATCTTTTGTTTAACGTAATTATCGATTTTAATTCCATAAATATTATCTCGAATAGCTCTATACTCAGTATCATTAAGACCAGAAAGTTCACTTAAGTTTTTACCAATAGCCAAATATCTTTCCATAGAAGCAAAGTAGGCATCTTGTTCTCTTTCAAGAGCAATGATATCATTTTGGTTAGTGTATTTGATATCTTTTGAAACAGACTGAGAAATATTGTCTAATATAGTGAGGAAAGAATCGTAAGTGTTCTTGCTACTTTCCCAAGCCTTTGTATCATTTTTATAATCTGTTAACTGACTTCTTAATTTACCTTCGCTATTTTCAATAAGTTCGATTGCCTTAACAAGAGTTTCTTTAATATTGCCTTGTTCAAGCTCTGGATATTTGGATATAAACTTTTGAATATCAGCTTGAGTTAGATTTTCAGAAAAAACAAAGTGCTGAGCCATAGTTGTTGAATACTTTTGTGCTAATTTGCCGCGTTGTGCTTGAGTAAGATTTGGATTTGCAAGTGTAGCGAACAATAATTTGTCACTTCCATTAAGTATTGCATGTTCTTGTTCTTTATTAAGATTTTTGATTTCAACTTGCATGCCGTTGAGTTTGCTAATTTTATCTAAAGAGCTTGATATTTTGATTTCTCCATTTTCGTCTTTATTAAAAAGTTCAAAAAATGAATTTGCATCTGGTTTTAATCCAACATTGTTGATAAAGTACTCCGTCATAAACAAATCTTTTTCAATATCAGTTATTTCACCTTCTTTGTTTGAGAAGTATCTCAATTTGCCAAGCATTTCTTGACGTAATTCAAGGTTAGACTCTGCAAAGAAGTCTTTTATGTTGTCAATTCCAGCACAAGTAAAGCCCTGTTTAAAAATTATGTCGAGTTGCATTACAAAGTCGTCATTGATTGCTTCGTCACTAAAGAGGTTGTTAAATATAAAATCAGCTTCCTCAGCAGTTAATTTTTCTATATCGCTTTCTCTTGCCCAATAATTGTTCATTTCATTTTCAAGTTCACGTTGTTGTGCGTTGAGAGGGTCGATATAATCATGTCTTATTAAATTTGCAGGGTCATTAAATCTATCATAATTTAATTGCCATATTCCAGAAAAAGCTACGGTAGCAAAACCAAGAGTTACAAGCATTGCAGATAAGACTGGTGCAGTTATAGCTATAAGTAAGGCACCTAAAATCAAGAAAGCGCCCAAATACATTGCAACTTTTGCAGGGGTTTCAGTAAACTTTTCTCTTTTAGTTGTGATATGCTGTTTTGGAGTGTGCTGTTGTAAATTTAGATAAGATTGAGGTTCCTCAATCTTTCTGTCCGTTTGCTTAGGAGGAGTGTCGTCACCTGAGCCTGAGCCACTATTTCCATCACCACTATCTCCATCAACAATGTCATCATTATCAGAAACAGGGGGTGTGCTAGAAACGTTCTCTTCTTTGTTTTCTGAATTTTCGTTAGTCAAATTTTTGTCTTCATCAACAATTTCGGCATCAACTTCTTGTGGAGTTTTGTCTGTTTCCAAGTTATCTGAATTTAATGTATCATTTAGATTATTATTTGAATTGTTTTCATTTTCATAATTTGGAATAATTCCATTATCTCCAGAAACTACTTGGGCTTCTTGTTGCAAAGCACTTTCTTCATATCTAAAAGTGCCTTCTTTGATATTTGAAATCACTTCTGCCTTTATTGTAGAATCTGTTTGCTCAAATATTAAACCAAACTTGTCTACTTTACCCTTTGAAGAAGATAAAGTAGAAAAATTGCCAGCAAAGTTAGATAGTTTGTTAGAAAGTTCGTTTGCTTGTGCATCGGTGGTGTTTTCAGGCAACTCAAAACGATAATAAGTTGCACTTTTAGAAGTTTCATTCCCAACAACAATATTAGGTTTGCCGTCTATCATAATGCAGTGGAAGTTGTTAATTGGCTTTAAAATGCCATTGTGCAAAAGAAAGTTTTTGTTGTCCATTTTTACAAATTGTACAACAGAGTTTGAAGTTTCATTTTGATTTAAATTGATAGATAGAAAACTTGCGTCATTATTGCCAACTGAATTTTCAGAAAATGAAATACCAGATTGAATTTCAGAATTTTCAGTATTTTGATTTTTGCTGTCCATATAAAGTTTTACGAGATAAGGAGCAAGCTCACTCTTTTTAGGAGTAGCAAAATAATCATCATTATTGTCAATCATTCTTTCAAAGCATTTATCAGAAATTTTTGCATGCAAAATTTTTGGATTGCCGTTTTCATCTTTAGGGTGATATTCATACTTTTTGTCACCAAAAAATATAGTCGCACCATTAGCTCCAACAGTTAGGGTATACTCTTTTCCGTCTTCGCTATTAACTTGCATGCTGACTTCGCCGTTTTTTGAAACAACAGATATAGGTTTTTTATTTTCGTCATATTTAACATTGAGAACATAACGTCCACCAAATTTAAATACAGGCAAATCCTTAGCTACATCTTCACTAATAGCTAAAATTACTTGGTTTTTAGTATTTATATTTAAAGCAATTTCAGGTCTAGCATTAATATCCGATG
>CARFEX010000107.1 GCA_948971535.1 uncultured Eubacteriales bacterium
ATGCAAAGAGTTGTGGTATAATAAAAAAATGAAAAGTTTTTTTAAAGAATTATCAAAATTTGAATGTATACTTCTTTTTGTTAGTCCAATAGTGATTATAATATTTGGTATTGTATTTGGAAGTGACATTTTGACAATTTGTTCATCTGTAATAGGGGTAGTAGGTGTTTTTTTTCTTTCTAAAGGAAGGCTTTTAGGACAAATTTTTGCTATTATTGCAGCTGTGCTTTATTCGATAGTAAGTTTTTATCAAGGTTTTTATGGAGAAGTGATTATATATGTGATGCTTATGATACCAATTTATATTTGGGGAATTGTTGAGTGGGCAACGCATAAAAATAAGGTGAATAAAAGCATTAAAATAAATACTATAGGTTATAAAGAATGGATATTGGTTTGTTGCTTAGCAATTCCAATTGTTATTGGTTTCTACTTTTTGTTAAAAGCATTAAACACAAATGAGCTTATTGTCAGTACAATTTCTGTGCTGAGTAGCTTATTTGGAGCATATTTACTGGCTCGTAGAAGTAAATATGGTTTTGTCTCTTATATTTGTAATGATATTATTTTAATAATTCTTTGGGCTATTCCTGTTTTTCAAGGGAATTTATTAGTTTTAGCATTGCTTTTAAATCCTATAGTAAACTTGCTTAACGATATATATGGTGTTGTCAACTGGACTAAGTTGCAAAAAAATCAGAAGGAAAAACCAAATTAAAATTGTAAAAAACTAAAACAGATTTTGAAAAAATTAATTAAATCAAAGTTTTAAGTTAAAACCGATTGCAATCTCAAAGAGTCATGGTATAATTTAATTAGGAGCTCAAAAATGACAAAAGAAAGACTTTTAGAATTTATTAAAAAGCAAAAGACTGCTTTCATTTCATCGATTGATGAACAAGGTTATCCATTAACAAGAGCAATGCTTGCGCCAAGAGAAATTGATGGCAATGATATTTACTTTTCAACCAACACTTCAAGCAAAAAGGTTAAGCAATACCAAAAGTACGACAAGGCTTGTGTGTATTTCTATGAGCGGGGCAGATTTAAGTATCAGGGTGTAACAATTAAAGGTACTATGGAGGTTTGTACTGACCAACCTACCAAAGAAAAAATTTGGAGATTTGGTGACAGATTGTTTTATAAACAAGGTGTAACTGACCCTGACTATTGTGTTTTAAAATTTACAGCACAAGAAGCTGAATATTATTGCGATTTCAAAATCGAAAATATTAAGTTCTAAAGTTATACAATCATGATTAAACTTTCGTGATTTTTTTGTGGCTAAAATAAATGAATATAAAAATCTCAGTTTTAGATAGATATAAATTTGTCGCAATATTATGATTATTTTCAAAACATATTGAAAACATGATATAAAAACTATACAGAAAAAATAACTTGTGTTATAATAAAAAACAAGAGGATAAAGTTATTTTGAAAGAATTTCATCTTGAAAACACACCAATTGCATATTATATTGATGATTTAGAAAACAAAGATTGGATAGTATTTATCCATGCTGCATTTGTAGACCATAGAATGTTTGAAAAACAATTTGAATATTTCAAAGGAAAATACAATCTGCTTGCCGTTGATATTTTAGGACATGGAAATTCAACCAAAGTAAGAAAAGGCGACAGCATTGAAAAAATGTCGTACTGGATAAATCAAATTTTTGAAACGCACAATATCAAATCTGCACATTTTGTTGGGGTTTCTTTGGGAGCTGTCTTTGTTCAAGACTTTGCAAATAAATATGAAGATAAAGTTTTGTCGCTTGTATGTTTTGGCGGGTATGACATAAATGATTTTGATATTGAAAAACAGAAGAGTAATTCCAAGGAACAAATGAAAATGATGTTAAAAGCAATGTTTTCAATAAAATGGTTTGCTAAAGCGAACAAAAAAATATCAGCTTACACCATGGAAGCTCAAGAAGAATTTTATAAAATTAATTTAAATTTTAAGAGAAAATCCTTTAAATATTTGGCAAAACTGCAAAGCCTTATAAATAAATATCCAAAAAAGAAAAGGCAATACAAATTATTAGTAGGATGTGGTCAACATGACATTCCCATGGAAATTGAAATAGTAAATGAATGGGCAGAAAAAGAACATTGCGAAAAAATAATATTGCAAGAAGCAGGACATTGTGCGAATATGGACAACCCAGAGGAATTTAATAAATGCTTAGAAAGTTTTTTGAAGTGAAATCAAAATTATTTGTAAATTTGTTTAACTATAAAATTATTTTTTTAAGAAAGGCTTAATTAAAACTTGCTAAGTTAGTAGTAATTAAAAAATAAATTTTTGAAAATTAGTATTTAAAAATTTGGTAAATTCGTTTTAAAAGCCGTTTTGGATTGAAACTTTTTGTTAAATAAAGATATAAGAAATCACGATTTTATGTCGTGATTTTTTTAATATGTTAATGATAAAATATAAAATCCTACGGTTCGTAGGGATGAATTTACAAAATTTTATGATAAAATAATTGCAGGAGGTAAAAATGGATTTGAGAATTTCGGGAAAATTTATTGCAGAGCAGAGAAAAGCAAAAGGATTTACTCAAATAAAACTTGCAGAAATTTTGCATGTAAGTGAAAAAACAATATCGAAATGGGAATGTGGCAATGGGTTTCCAGATACAACCCTTATTTTGCCATTGTGTGAGGCTTTAAATATTTCAGCTAATGAGTTGTTGTCTGGGAAAATTCTAGCACGTGAAGAATATAGAGAAAAAGCAGAGCAAAATTTAATCAATTTAAAACTGCAACAAGAACAGAGTTCAAAATTTCTGTTAGCTCTTGAAAATATACTAGGTTACATGAGTTCAGTTTCTTTTCTAATCATGATTTTTATAGCTTCGTTTTGCGAGTTTGCTATAGGCTGGAAAATTGCTTTAATTGTAGTAGGTGCATTACATTTTGTGATTGGAATTGGTGTTTGTTTACGTATTGAAAAAGATGCAGGATTTTATGAATGTGCATCTTGTCACAATAGATATATTCCAAAATATAATCAAGTTTTATTTTCAATGCATTTTGGTAGAACTAGATTTATGAAATGTCCAAAATGTGGAAAAAGAACTTGGAACAAAAAGACGATAAGTAAAGATTGAT
>CARFEX010000108.1 GCA_948971535.1 uncultured Eubacteriales bacterium
GGTAGCCTTGCTCATCAACTGACGAGATATATGCCGTCTTTTGCTTTGCAATGAATTCAAATAATTTTTCTCGGGTTATCATTATTTTCTCCTGCTTTCATTATACCACAACTCTTTGTAACTGCAATCGGTTTTTATAAAAAACTTAAGCAAAATGACCGTGATTGCATTTTCTTAACACCTATGCTTTCATGTCACATTTATTTATAATCCACAACAATATATATGTTATTATAAAAATACCATTTGTTCTTCCATAATTTTTCAAACTCTTTCACTGCGACCTTGCGGTTATACAAATCTGAATTTGAAACATTTTCATTTTCTTTTATTGAATCAACCAAATATATATTCTCATTGTCATAGCCAACCGCAACAACGTAATGTGTGTCATTGCTGTTTGTAATATAGCAAATCACTGGCTTATTTTGTGCAATTCTTTGTTTTAAAGTATTAATACTTCCATGATAACCTTGCGCTTTATATCCTTGTTTTTCAATTGTCTTGCTTATGCTTCGCACCGTCATAAGCCCAAAAAATCTTTTCATTTTCGGATAAATTTCTTTGCCTGAAACATCCATCCCTAAACTACGAAGAACATATGCCGTTGAATAAGCTGAACACTCATCCTTTTCTTGATAATCAATATATGTGCCATTTGCAATAAAAAAACTCTCTGTTATATCATCTACATTTATCTTATCAGCTTTCGGTGTCAAGATGGCAATAGCAAAAATTACACTCAAAATCAAAACTAAAAGAATCAAAACGGTAATAATCACAACTTTTATTTTCGTTTTCATAAAAACATAATACCACAACTCTTTGCAATTGCAATCGATTTTGGCTTTGAAATTTTGATTTTTTGATTATTTTTGATTATTTTTGATTTATTTTGATTATTTTTGATTTTCTCGGTGTTCAGTTTTGATTTTTGAAGTTTTGATTTTGCAACAGCCAATTTTTTGATAAAAAATCAAAATTTGGGATTTTTGATTTTGCGAAATTGTGCGATTTTTAATTTTGCAAAAATTTGTGTCTTTGCGAAAAGTCTTTTACTACTCAATTCTTCCTTAATGGTGATAAGATTATTAAACAACATGACTGCTGTAATGATCTTACTTTCTATTACGGAGCTGATGATATAACTGGTTTCCATTTGAAAAACAATATTGTAGATGCTGATTTCTTCTATAAAAAGAACTTTCAAAATGATATCATTGGAATTTATGATATTAATGGAAAACAAATTGTTCGCTATACTTATGATGCTTGGGGTAATGTAAAAACTGAATATTTGACCAAAAACATCAAAGAAAATGGAGAAATTATCGAAGAATATTTTGTATTCCATGATGATTTTAAGTATAATGATATTAGTGAAATCAATGCATTCGTTGCTTTCAAAAACCCTTTCAGATATCGCAGTTACTACTATGATTTTGAAACTAATTTATATTACTTAAATAGCAGATATTATGACCCTGAAATTGGTCGATTCATTAATGCAGATGATATTAGCAATCTTGATACCACAAAAGATGTAATAAATGGGCTTAACCTTTACTGTTACTGCTTAAATAATCCAACTAACACATCTGATGATAATGGAGACCTACCAAAATGGCTAAAGTGGCTATTCCTTGGCATAGGTATCGCCCTTGTAGTTGCAGCTGCAGTTATTCTTACAACTGTAACTGGAGGTGCAGCAGCCACCCTTATTGGCTCAATTGCAATAGGTGCGGCAAAAGGAGCTTTAATTGGGGCTGCAATCGGTACAGTCGCAGGCGGAATTATTGGTGGTGCAACTTCAGGTTAGAGTTTGGATGGTATTCTTACTGGTGCAATGATGGGGTTTGGGATTGGTGCAATTATAGGTGCTGTCATTGGCGGAACTGTTGCAGGTATTGCATATACCCCTACTTCCACGCCTACAGGCTTGAGCAACTCCACAATAAAACAGGGAGTTAAGGCTACATTAAAAGACGCAAACAAAATGAATCATATAATGCAACCTAAGCATAATTTACCACAATCAGTAAATAAAGTTGGTAAACTTATGCAAAAAACATTAATAAATGGAACTTATATGCCATACAAGTCAGTATCCTCTGTTATTTGGAAAGGTTATCAAGTAACATATAAAATTGTCAAGGGAGCAATCAAAATAAGCAATATGTGTTTTATGCTATAAAAGGAGAAAATTTATGCAAATGTTTCACTATGACAATAATCTCAAAAATCTTGAACAACAGGGAAAATTCAAAGATATATTCTCTTATTTAGAAAATCAAATTCCATTTTCTGAAAAAAACTATTCTACACAAATTGCTTATGCTTGGTATTTATATAGTGAAGGCGACTTTGTTAATTCCAAAGTTTCAAGCGATTGGGAATTTTACAAAAATAAGTGGATAGTAAAATTAAAATATGCAATAGATAATCTCCAACAATATCCAGAAATATGTTTCATTATTGCGTATACTTTAGAAATGAGCGGAATGGATATTAATGAGGATATAGACTATGAAACTAAAATTAAAAAATTTTATGAGCTCAGCAAGACAAACTCTCAAAACGACAATCATTTAAAATTATATAATTTTATATCTTCTAATCGCAAATCAAAAATCGATACAAATTGTTTAAATTCACTATTTCCTATGGATACCTTAATTGATAAATACTTCCTTGAAGTTCTATCGTAGATAACAATAGTATTCAGATATACGGGCTGGGTGTTGGGCCCAAGTTTTAGAGTTGGTACCAATGGCTTATTTACAGCTAGTGGCAAAATCATAACTTTTAAATATTTCTTTAATCCATTTATATAAAAGAGAGGTAAAATTATGGATAAAAATGAAAAAATACTTCTACAAACTTTTAACAAATTGAACATACCACAGGATTTTACATCTTCGTTTGGTAGAGAATTGTTTGTCTCTACCCTAGTAGGATTTTCACAACAATTGCTCACAGACGGATTTATAAAAATTGATCCCCATTATGACTTGAAACTTGCAGAAGAAGATTTTAAAAAAGATGCAAATCATTTTGTAGGCTCTAAAACCGAAAATATAATCTATTACAATATGATTA
>CARFEX010000109.1 GCA_948971535.1 uncultured Eubacteriales bacterium
AGAAAAAAAGTATATTAACAAATGCTACTTATTTAGCTATTTACGATATAGTTATGTTTATATACATTATATAACCATTTTAAAGTATACGTATGCAAAAAATTACACTTTTAGTAAAAAATGCATGTGGAATTGTGGATAACTCCATTGTTTTTTACCTCAAAGAGTACAAAATTCACCATTATGCATAAAAATTAACTCTTTTGTATAAATATTTACGTGTGGAATTGTGGATAACTCTGCTGTGGACAACTTTTTGAGTTTTGCAAGAAAAAACTCAATTTCCTTGACTTTTTATATTAAAAATTGCATAATTAAAGAAACTATAAAGGAATTAAAAACTATTTAATTCCTTTTATTTAAGATTATCTTTTGCCTTTGATATATCTTAATATTATAAAGGAGCAAATATGCCAAACGAGAAACTGATTTCCCCACGAAAATTGTCAGGCTTTATGGAGCTTTCACCTTCTAAGCAAGTGGTATTTGACGAAATGGTAGATAAAATTAAGCAAGTTTTTAAAACTAACTGCTTTATGCCTATTGATACACCTGTTCTTGAATTAAGTGAAATACTTTTAGCAAAAAGTGGTGGCGAGATTGACAAAGAGGTTTATCACTTTAAAAAAGGTGATACAGATATTTGTATGCGTTATGATTTGACTGTCCCCCTTGCAAGATATGTGGCAATGAATAGCGAAAGTTTATCATTTCCTTTTAAGCGTTATCAAATCGGAAAGGTCTATCGTGGAGAACGTGCTCAAAAGGGACGTTTTAGAGAATTTTATCAATGCGATGCTGATATTATTGGAAATGAAAACTTACCTATCCCAGCTGATGCCGAATGTATCAACTTGGTAGATAAAGTTTTCAAAGCACTAAACATTGATATTATCAATCATATATCTAATCGAAATATTTTGTTTGGTTATTGTGAGGCATTGGGACTTAAAGATAAATGCAATGATATCCTAATCTATCTTGATAAAATCGCAAAGATTGGAAAAGAAAATACATTAAAAGAAATCATAAATCTTGACGTTTCAAAAGAAAAAGCAGTAAAACTTGTTTCAATCGTTGAAAAGTGTGGAAGCTTTGATAAAGTTTTGTCTGAAATTGACAGCTTAACTGACAATGAATTGTATCAAAAAGGTATAAATGAACTTAAAGAACTTAGTAAAATTCTCAATGCTATGAATATTGACCAGAATAAAGTTGTGCTTGATATTGGAATTATTCGTGGTCAAAACTATTATACAGGAACTGTGTTTGAAGCTGTTGTTCATTCTCACCCAGAATTTGGTACAGTTTGTGGAGGTGGACGGTATGACAACCTTGCTGGCTACTTCACAGACAAAAAACTTCCCGGTGTTGGAATGAGCGTTGGCTTAACAAGGTTGTTTGACCAACTTGATAACAATAATATGTTGCCAGCCTACCCTGTTTCAACTACAAAACTGGTTATAATTCCTCTTGACAACACATTGGAAGAATGTTTTTCACTTTGCACACAATTTAAAGAAAATGGTGTTTATGCCGAAGTAAATTATTCTGAGCGTTCATTCAAAGCAAAAATGAAAGATGCTAACAAAAGAGAAATACCTTTTGTTATGATAGTTGGTGAAAAAGAGGTTGATAGCAAAATTTACTCATTAAAAAACATGGCTACCAGCGAACAAAAACAACTAAGCTTTAACGAAAGTCTATCCGAAATTTTAAAACATTACAATAACCAATAAAACAGCAAATTCATGCTGTTTTTATTTTTATATAAAGAAATTTATTAATCATTTCAGCTTTTATATATTTTGCATTTGATTTTTACTACATTTTGGGTATAATTTAGTTAATGAATAATCGTATCAAAGACAAACTTAAACTTTTGACTACCAAGCCTGGCGTCTATATTATGAAAGATAATGACGGCATAGTTATTTATGTTGGAAAAGCCAAAAATCTCAAAAACCGAGTTAGTCAATATTTCAGAAATTCTCCTAAACCACGCAAAGTTCAAGCCATGGTTGATAGTGTAGATGATTTTGAATATTTTATCACAATCTCCGAAATGGATGCACTCGCACTTGAAAGTAATCTTATAAAAAAATATCAACCTTTTTATAACATTTTGCTTAAAGATGGTAAACAGTTCCCATATTTGAAACTTAATCTCAAAGACCCATATCCAAAGCTAGAAATAGTTAGAAAAGTAAAAAATGACGGTGCTAGATATTTTGGTCCTTACTTTGCTGGAATTGATGTTCGTGAAATTGTAAAAACCATAAATGCTGCTTTTAAGTTAAGAACATGTAATAATAAAATTAGTTCAACTTCCATAGCTAAACGTGAGTGTTTAAATTATTCACTTGGGCTTTGCTCTGCACCTTGCACAAAGCAAATTTCACCCACTGAATATAGAAAGGAAATTGACAAGGTTATCCACTTTTTAAATGGAAATGATGAAGAAATTGAAAGTATTTTAAATCAAAAAATGATTTCTGCTTCTGAAAATCAAAATTTTGAACAAGCACTCCTTCTTCGTGACAGACTTAAAATGATAGCAAAGCTCAAACAACGAATTGTAGCAAACCTACCTAAGAATGTTGATAAGGATGTTTTTGCTTATCACACTGACGGACTTTCTGGCGTTATAACAAGTATGGTAGTTCGTGGCGGAAAAATACTAGGAGTAATGAACTATCCTTGCCTTGATGCAGAGCTTGAAGAAAGTCAGACACTATTTAATTTTCTTATACAGTACTACCAAAATGTAATCATTCCACATGACATTATATTAAGCCACGAACTTTGCGACAAAGAACTTTTTATCGACTATTTTGATAAAAAAGTGAACCTTATTTCAAACCCTCATGGACTTAATAAGACACTACTTGATATGGCAAAAGATAATGCCATAGATTATCTAGAAAAACACATTGAAAAAGAAAAGCTCAAGTACAACAACACTTTTGGTGCGCTCAAACAACTTAAAGACAAGCTTGGTCTTAAAAGTATTCCTCTACGTATGGAA
>CARFEX010000110.1 GCA_948971535.1 uncultured Eubacteriales bacterium
AAAGAAGAGGTTAATGGAATATTTGATATTGTAAGAGATTATCTAAATTCAAGTCAAGAAGAATTTATTAAAAAAGGTATACAGCTTCGCACAATGGGTGATTTGACAAAATTCCCTAAAGACCTTGTAAAATCTATAGAAGAAATTAAAGAAAAAACAAAAAATAATGATAAACTTATATTGAACTTAGCGCTGAACTATGGTGGAAGAGCAGATATTGTACATGCAGTAAATACGTTGATTTCATCTGGCAAAACTAAGGTGACAGAAGATGATATTTCAAAGACACTATATTCATCGCCACTTCCTGACCCAGACCTAGTTATTAGAACAAGTGGAGAGGTGAGAATATCAAACTTTATGATATATCAAATGGCATATTCAGAGCTATATTTTCCAAAGGTATTGTGGCCTGACTTTAATGAAAAAGAATTACGAAAAGCACTATATAGTTATCAAAATAGAGAAAGACGATTTGGAGGAAGAAAATGAAAAAACGATTATATACAGCGCTGGGAATGGTTGTTGTATTAGCACTTGCATTTGTACTAAAGATGTTTGTGTCTAATTATTTCTTTGATGCTCTTATTTTGGGCATAACAGCTGTTTCTGCTTATGAGATGACAAAGATTTTGGCAGGAATGGGTAAATATAATAATAAGTATGTTATTATGGCTATGCCTGCATTACTCATGACATCATCGCTTGTATCTATCGCTTTTGACAGTCAAATTGGATTAATTTGGTCTATACTTATAAATATCGGCATCTTAGCAGTAGCCTTTTTAGTAACTTTTCTTGTTTCATTTTTAACAAAAAAGAGTTCTATTAATGAAATAAAATTTAGAAAACTTGACAATACTTCTTTAGCAAAGTTTTCCTTAAGAAAAGCTTTTAATACTCTTTTTGGAATGGTTTATCCATCTTTTCTCTTAATGTTCATGACTTTTATCAATCATATAGATGAAATGACTACTTCATTCCCAAAAGTAGTTGAGTTCGGCGGATACTTATCTTTTGTAGTTTTGCTCTTTGCTTTCCTTATTCCCTCTTTCACAGACACATTTGCTTATCTTACAGGTGGACTGATTGGTGGAAAAAAATTAGCTCCAAAAATTAGTCCAAACAAAACAATCTCTGGTGCAGTAGGTGGCACTATTTGGTGTGTACTTCTTTGCATCTGCACATATTTTATCTTAAATGCAATTCCAGCATTCTATCAAGTTTTTAATGCAACAGGCTTTGCATTCTGGCAGATTTTGTTAATTTCACTTTTTGGTTCTGTTATAGCTCAAGGAGGAGATTTATTTGAATCACTTTTAAAGCGCTATGCAGGTTTAAAAGACTCTGGTAGAATTTTTCCAGGACATGGAGGAATGCTTGATAGATGTGACTCTTATATCTATGTTAGTCCATATTTATTGTTGGCATTTGGAATATTAGTTTTATTAATCTAGTGAGGTCTAATGTATATTTTATATATTGTTCTTGCCATTGTGGTCTTGCTCTTTATGGTGCTGGTTCACGAATTTGGTCATTATACAATAGGACGATTACTTAATTTCAAAATAACCGAGTTTTCCGTTGGTTTTGGGAAAGCTATCTTTTCTAAAACCAATAAACGAGGTGAAAAAATTTCACTGAGAATATTTCCCTTAGGAGGATATTGTGCGTTTGCGGGGGAGGAAGAAGACAATCCAGACGATAAGGATAGTTTCTCAGCTCAACCTGCTTGGAAACGTATTTTGGTTTTCTTAGCAGGTGTATCTTTCAACTTTATAGTTGCTGTGATTTTTTCACTTATTCTTTTGTGCACTTTGGGATATGATATACCAGTTGTTACAAAATATGCTCCGCTTGAACAACATGTTTCAGGTCAAGAAGCAGTGTGGAATCATAAAGGTCAATATCTAGAAGAAGGCGATGTTATATTTGCAATCAATGGTCGTAAAATTGACTTTGCATTTGGTTCAACTTTTAATGATATAATTTCATCCGAACAATCAAAAGTTAAAGCATGGATAAAGGATAATTCAGACGAAAATGGGACTCTTAAAGAGGATGCTGATTTTTCAACTTTTCCAACAATGGAGTTTACTATTCGTAGAAATGGACAAATGCAAAATATTCCAGTCGCATTTTATCAAATTGACCAAAAAGTAACAGATAAAGATGGCAATGACGTTTTAAATGAAGATGGAACATTAAAAACAGGCAAAGCTTATTCACTTGGAATATATGCAAAAGCTTATGTTCATAGCTTTTGGGAAGCACTTCAAAGATGTGTTGGTTTCACATTTGGTCTAGCATGGTCAGTTCTTAAAAGCCTTTGGATGCTTATAACTTTTCAATTAGGTATTGATGCGATAGGTGGACCTATTACTACAATAACAACCATAGCTACAGTGACGCAAGCAAGCCCATCATATCTACTTCTTCTTATTCCGCTCATTTCAGCAAACCTAGCGGTATTCAACCTCTTGCCGTTACCAGCATTAGACGGTTCACATGTGCTATTTACACTGATAGAATGGATAAGAGGCAAACCTATCAATAAACGCATAGAAAATATAATTCATACAGTTGGTCTAGCAATTTCATTCGGACTTGTAATATTGATTGACATACTGCATTTCCTGTTGTAAAATAATTGTATGGAAGAAATTTTGAATGCTTTAAATAAAGCTTTAAACGAAAAATATAATTATTTAAAACTCTTTGAGGTGATGTATGACAGAGTGAATTTTGTCTGCACATTTACCTTTTTATTTCCTTATTATATTTCCGAAATGGATGGTGATAGTAGAGGGGAAATTGAAAGGTTTCTCAATGAGTTTTTTGCTTTAAATTCAGATATACGAGTAAAATTTAAAAAATCTTTTCTTGATGAAAAACTGATTATAAATCAAATCAAAATATTTTTTGAAACCAAACATCGTGGACTTATGCCATACCTTAATCTAGACAATATA
>CARFEX010000111.1 GCA_948971535.1 uncultured Eubacteriales bacterium
GCTGTTTTAGATAAATGCTAGTTTTAAATTGTATCGTAGAAATGTGTGAAAAAATTTGTTTTTATGTATTATTTTATGTTATTATCAAACTTAGGAGTAGTAATGAACATAGGATTAGATATAGATAATGTTATAACAGCTTTTGATGAAAAAATTTTGCAGAACTTTCTTATAGAAGATAAGAAGAAACGAAACGCAGGTATAATTAATCCCAATGCAAGCCATATAAATAACGGCATGTTTGATTGGAGTGATGAAGAAGTTCAAGAATTTTATGTCAACAATATGGAAAGAATTGCTAAAGGTTTGCGTACAAGAAGAAATTGCAAGAAATATATGAACAAAATGATTGAGGACGGACACTCGTTGATTTTGATTTCACACAGAGTTTTCCCAGATTACAAAGAACCTGAAAAAACTACTTTAGAATGGCTTGCAAAACGTAAGGTCAATTTTCATAAGCTTATATTGTCAAAATCGCCAGATAAAACATCAGAATGTATTGAGAATAAAATTGACATTATGATAGATGATAGAGCGAGCCAATGCAAAAAGATGCGAGCAAATGGTGTAAATTGTATTTTAATGCTAACAAAATACAATAAGAGAGAAATAAATGATTTGCCTTACGCAAAAGATTGGGCGGATTTATATAGGAAGGTGACACAATGGAAAAAGTGAATGTAATTTTAGATACTGATATTTCAAATGAAATAGATGACCAGTTTGCTCTTGCCTATTTAATGAAATCTTTAAAAAATATAAATTTGGAAGCCATTACTATTGCACCTTTTGAAAAAAGTGGTTATTCCTCAGTTAAGTCAATCGAAGAGGGGCAGGATGTTTCGTTTAGTACCGCAGAAAAAATACTTGATTTGATGAATGCTCGTAAGTATAAAAAGAAAATGTATAAGGGTGCATTAAAGTATTTTTTTGAAAGCAAAGAAAGTAATCAAGCAGTAGAAGAGATAATAAATATCGCACGAAAAAATAGCGAAACTATAATTATATCAATAGGCGCAATAACAAATATAGCACTTGCATTTTATCATGCGCCAGACATTGTATCTAAAACCCAAGTTATATGGCTTGGAGGTCATAGCTTTTTGAGTAATTGTAACAATGAATTTAATTTTAGACAAGATGTGGAAGCTGTAAAGTTTGTTTTTAATTCTAAAGTTAAATTAACGGTAATACCTTGTCATAATGTTGCTAGTCATTTGTCAACAACTATTTATGAACTGAAACATTATCTGGCAAAAAGCGGTTATATAGGAGAGTATCTTTGTAATATATTTGAAACAATGTGCAAAACCTACAACAAAGAAAAATTGGAAGATATAGGTCAGACAAAAGTTATATGGGATATAAGTGCGATTGCTTATCTTTTGAATAAAGACTGGTTTACTTGCAAAACAATAAGTTGCCCAAAAATTGATAAAAATTTAGCATACAAGCATACCACATTAAAACATAAAATCAATTTTGTTATGAATTTGAAACGAGATAAAATATATCAAGATTTCTTTCTGAAAATGGGAAATAAATAAAAAAATATGATTGTAGCATTTAATTATTCGAAAATTATATTAAGGAGAACTTATGAAAAATAAATATTATAGACACTTTAATTTTTTTGATATAGACAAAGAAGAAAACTTTGATAAAAGCAGACTTACTTTATTAAAAAATTTTAAAGTTCAGCAACAAACAAAGATTAATACATGTGGTCCTTGTTGTGCTTTGGCAGTTTTGAATTATTATGGAGATTTCCGATTTAGTGAAATGCAATTAGCCAAGATTATGAAAACAAGACCTTGGCCTTATGGAACAGAACTGTTCGATTTTATTGCAGGCTTAAAAAGTGTTATAGATGAAAAACACCAATATCAAATTATCTCTAGTATAGATTTTGAAAATGAGCGAAACAAAGATGGGCTAATCTTCCCAAAGTTTAGAAATTTTAAATCTTTTGTTTTAAAATATTTAAAAGAAGGGATGCCAATTATAGTTGAAAACATTGATGATGGTGGTCATTACAAAGTGTTAATAGGTTATGATGAGGATGCTAAAATCCAACAGAGGATATGTTAATATTTGCTGACCCTTCTGACTGTTATGACGGAAATGAGGATGGATATAATTATTTCCCTGCTGAAAAGTTTTTTTATATGTGGTTTGATTCAGAGTGCCTTAACGAAGAAAATAGAATACAGCCATTTGTTATAATAAAAAAGAGTAATTAAATTTAAATAACTATTCAAATCATAAATATAAAAAAACATCGACATAATCGATGTTTTTTGTTTGTACACTTATTGAGCTTGATTATTATCTTCTGTTTCTTTATTTTTCATAATTGTAAGTTTTGTTGTTGCATTAATAGAATTTGCTGTTTCAATTTGATTTGATGCTATTCTTGCTTTTTCTAAAATATAATTGCTTACTTCTGTGCTTTGAATTTTGTTTGCAACTGATTTCCAAGCTTCGTTTATCATTTTTCCAGCATTTTGAACAGTGCCTGAACACATTTCTTCAACCGAATTTTGCATATTTGTCTTATAGTTCTTCTCAAAAGTTGCATATTCATTTAAGTTTTCATTTTTAAATTCTTTGTCAATTTCTCTATATTTATCGATATTGAATTGTTGCCAGTCAAGTAGCATTTGTTGATTAAATATAAGTTGATAAAGGCCGTCAACAGCCTTAAAATCTTCTACTTCAAACATAAAATATTCGTTAAATATAAATTTTCTTTCTTGCCCATCTATTTTTGGTAGTTACTTTTACTTTATCATAATAAGAATAAAAAGATTCCAAAGCGCCACCAAAGCCTTCTATTATAAAATCTACTAATTTAATATTGCATCTTTGTTGTAAAAAGTCCTCAACATGTTTTATGCTAAAAAATCTATGAGTTAGTTCTATCATATGTTCTCCTTGATAGGAATAATTTT
>CARFEX010000112.1 GCA_948971535.1 uncultured Eubacteriales bacterium
ATGCTTTCAAAAAAAATAATAAATTCAAAAAATCTAATAGATAATATAACTTATATAAAACAACAGGCTTTTGATAAAAAAGTATGTGTTATGGTTAAAGCCGATGCTTATGGCCACGGAATGAAAGAAATAACAGAACTTCTCAAAGATGAAGTTGAGTTTTTTGGTGTTTCAAATCAAGAGGAGGCATTGGAACTTCGTAAATATAACTGCACTAGCCGTGTAATTGTTTTTGGTGCTTGCGAAGACTATAAAATCTGTATGCAACAGGATATCGATTTTGCTCTATTTTCATATCCTCAACTTAAAGAAGTGATAAATATTGCAAAAAAGAACCATTTAATTCCAAAACTTCATTTAAATATCAACACAGGGATGAATAGATTTGGTATTCAAACAAAAAAAGAAATGAATAAGATAATATCCCTATTACAAAAAAACGATATGATGCTTGAGGGTATATATACACATTTTTCTTCACTTACTTCTGACCCAGATTACACTGATAGACAAAAAATTCTATATGATTATTTTGTTTCATTTCTTCCTCAAGATTGGAATGTATTAAAACATGTGGGTGGAGGAAATTCTCTTTTTGAAGATTATAACTGTGACATGGTTCGAGTTGGTATGCTAGTTTATGGCTATGGAAATGAATTCGTTAAGCCTGTTATGTCTATAGAAAGTCAAGTTGTTGATATGCAATATGTGAAATGTGGTGAACATGTAGGTTATCTTTGTGGCTATACAGCTCCAAGAGATATAGTTGTTGCAACAATTCCGCTTGGTTATGCAGACGGTTTGCCAAGACTGTTATCAAACAATTGTAAAGTTAAAATAAATAACAAATGGGCAAGGTCATGCGGAAATATTTGTATGGATAGTTTCATGGTAGATGTTAGTGAAATAAGTGCAAAAGTTGGTGATAAAGTGCAAATTATGGTTGATGCAACTGCATTTAGTGAAATCTGTGGAACGACATGTTATGAGGTTTGCACCAATTTTATAAAATTACGTGCTCAAACTATAATAAAATAAATAAATTTATTTGCTTTTTCATATAATAATATGGTATAATAACAAAAAATTAAATGAGGGAAATATGAAACAAAGAAACGGTTGGTTTACAGCTGCTGGAGTTCTTAGCATATTAGGATCAATAAGTATGTATCTTTTAGCATTGATATTTACTTTTACACTTATTATGGCTGCAACTCAAGGTGATATGACTATAACAGCCCCAAATACTGGTGAAAATTTACAAGTTCCAGTTGGTGCAATTATTGGGCCTATTATCGGTTTAGTAATTATGTTTCTTGTTTTTGCTATTATTATGACTATCTGTGCTAAAAATTGCATGAAGTTTAGAAATATGGATGCAAAAGAACTTGAAAACAACAGCAGAAAAGTAATTACAACAATCGTACTTCTTTTCATCTTCGGAGGAGTTTTGACAGGTGTTTTTGCACTCGTTGGATATTTCTCAATGAAGAATGTTAATGTTCAAGTTGTAGATGGTCAAGTAGGAACTGCTTCTAGCCAAGCTCAAAAACTTGAAGAAATTAAGAAGATGTATGAACATGGTACAATTACCGAATCTGAATATCAAGATATGAGAGAAAACATTCTTAAAAACTTTGTAGAAAAATAGCATTAATTGCTATTTTTTTTATTGGAAAAACTTGCTTTAAATCGAAATTATGCTATAATAAGACAAAGGAGAAAAATATGTGGTTTTTTAAGAAAAAAGACAAAAAAACAAAAGAGGTAGAAAACGTAGAAGAGGTAGAACGACCTGTAGTCGTAGAAGAAAAAGAGGAGAAAAAAGAAGTAAAGAAATCCGCTCCTAAGAAAACTGGAACAACTAAAAAAGCTCCAGCAAAACAAACTACAAAAAAGGCTGAAACAAAACAAGAGGAAAACAAAAAGATATCTGCGAAAAAGGTAATAGCTAAGACACAACCAAAAGTTGCAGAGAAAAAAGAGACAGTTAAAAGTCAAACAAAAACTACTACAGCATCAAAAAAGACAGTAAAAAAAGAAGAGATAAAAGCTGACGAAAAATCTGTGAAAAAAGAAGCAGAAAAGAAGTCTCTTTATCGTGTAGTATATGACAAAGAAAGTAAAACTTGGAAAATTAAGAAAGACGGAGCTAAGAGAGTTATCGATAGCAAGAACACAAAAGAAGAAGCTCTCGCTCGAGTTCAAGAACTTTCTGAGTCACAAGACTCTAAGTTTGTCGTTTATAAAAAGGATGGAAAATTTCAAAAGAAAGCTAACCTAAATCTCAAATAACAGGAGCTAAAATGAAAACTGAAATCATTAATTTGAAAGGAGGAGCAAAACTCCTCTTTAATCGTCAAACAGATGTAAATGGAATTGATATTAGATTTAATTTCAAAGCGGGTGCTCTCAATGACCCAATCGGCAAATTAGGTGTTGCCCATTTTTGTGAGCATGCACTTTGTTCTTTTTCAAATGCCAAAATGACAAGAGATGAACGTCATAAAAAAGAGAAAGAATTTGTTTATTCAAACGCTTATACTGATTTAAAAAATATGTGCTTTGTCGGCATGTGTAGAAGAAGATTTTGAAGATTTGGTTGATTTTAAAACCGAGTCGTTTAGAACAATTAAGTTTTCACAAGAAGAATTTGAAAAAGAAAAGAAGATAATTTTAGACGAATCTAAAACTCGTGTTCAAACGAATGGAAGATTAGTTAATTTTATAGCAATGTCTAAATTTTATAATCAAAAACAATTTTCAAATGCTGCAAATTATTTAACAGGAAATGAAGAAACTATTAATAAAATAACTCTTGGTGACCTTGAAAATTT
>CARFEX010000113.1 GCA_948971535.1 uncultured Eubacteriales bacterium
ATCATCAATAATATTTTCTTCATACACCTTGTTGGCTAATCTTAATTTAATTTCATCAGGAATTTTACAAACATTTTTTAAAAAACAAATGCAATCCATTGACCTATGAGTATTAAGAACAACTTCTGCCATTTTGAAAATATATTCACTATGTTTCGCTGCAAAAGAGACTGCTTCAAAACTAGCTCTTCTTTCTATTTCATTTGCCACCATTTCAATGTCTGCGCCTGGAATGGTAGATATAGTTGTTAGGACACCATTATTCATTTTGTCAATAATATTATTATATGGTTCGAAATTAAATGATTTGTACTTGTTAAGCTCATGAATAAGATACCCTCTTTTTATTAACATTTTGCGTATGTAATTTTGCACCTTGGGAGAAGCAAATGTTTTATCTTCCCCATCAATTTTAATAAGCTCTTTAATAATATTTTCAAATTCCATTTCCATAATACTTCTTCCTTTTTATACTTTCTTAATATTACTAAATAATAGCTATTTTGTCAATAGCAAATGTTGATAAAAAGCAAGGAGAATCCCTCTTGCTTTTTCTATTTTAAACCAAACCCTTATCAAAGAGTGAGACATAGCGGACTGCCATTGTTCCTGCAAGTGCTCCGTCTCCCACTGCTGTTGCTATTTGACGGATAGAGTTTTCTCTTATATCTCCGCAGGCAAATACTCCTTTGCACGAAGTTTGCATTTGACTATCACATTTAATAAAACCTTTTTCTGTCATATCGATTTTGTCTTTAAGGTTTGCTGTATCTGGCTGTCTGCCTATTGCTACAAAAACTCCGTCAACTTTTACATTTTTGTTTGCACCGTCAATGTTATAAACGAGCGAACTAACTTTGTCATCCCCCTCAATTTTTTGCGCCTGACCGCCCTTGATAAGCTCTACATTTTTCTTATCATCAAACTCATTTTCTGCATAATTATGCAAAGTCAAACTTTCTTTTGTTAGGATATAAACTTTTTCACATAGGTCTGCTAGGTATACACCATCTGAGAAAGCTGAGTCACCAGAGCCAACAACTGCAACCTTTTTTCCTTTAAAGAAATTACCGTCACATAATGCACAATAGCTAACTCCTCTACCCTTAAACTCTTGTTCTCCGTCTATGCCAAGTTCTCGTGAATGACAGCCTTGTGCAAGGATTATCGCTTTGCCTTGATAGCTGTTTTTATTACATTTTATAGTCTTGATTTTATCGCAAAGTTGATATTCACAAGCTTCTTCAAAGACAAACTCAATGCCTAGAGAAGTGGCATGCTCGAACATTTTTAACGAAAGCTCGTTGCCGTCAACGCTTTTAAAGCCTGTGTAATTTTCTATCTTTCCTATAAGACCTAACTGACCGCCTGGCATAAACTTTTCAATAACCAGCACGCTTTTATTGGCACGTTTTGCATAAATTGCACTAGTTATTCCTGCTGGCCCACCGCCAACTACGATTACGTCATATAACATAAATACCTTCCTTTTCCTTTTAGTATAATATCGAAAGCCGAACTTGTTTACAAGAGTGAGACTGATGATATTACATATAACATAAGAAGGCAAGTTTACTTGCAAAAACGTTAGTTTTTAAGAATTTGAATTTATTTCAAATTCTTACTTCTTATGGTTATTATATTGATTTTATGCCATTTTTGCAACAAAAAAACCTGGCAATGCCAAGTTCTTTTGAAAATATTAACGTTTTGAGAACTGAGATGCTTTTCTCGCCTTTTTGAGACCATATTTTTTTCTTTCTTTCATTCTTGGGTCACGAGTGAGAAGTCCTGCTTCTTTAAGTTCTTTCTTATATTGTTCATTTGCTTTTACAAGTGCTCTTGCGATACCATGGCAGATAGCTCCTGCTTGTCCTGCATTTCCACCGCCTA
This sequence comes from uncultured Eubacteriales bacterium, assembly GCA_948971535.1. Taxonomy (GTDB): domain Bacteria; phylum Bacillota; class Clostridia; order Christensenellales; family UBA1242; genus Caccovivens. Next base: position 1,894 of record CARFEX010000113.1, read on the forward strand.
CAACTCTAACAATGATATCATATTTGTCAGCTGTTCCTGTAAGCTCTAATGGTTGACGTGCAACAAGAAGAAGTGTATCTCTTTGGAGATATTCTCCCATTTCTCTACCATTTACTGTAATTTTTCCATCACCAGGCATAAGTCTAACCCTAGCAATAGATTTCTTTCTTCTACCAGTTGAAATTATTTGACTAACTGATTTTGTTTTCTTCTCTGCCATTAGTTTCTTGCTCCTTTAATTTCAATAGTTTGTGGTTTTTGTGCTTGGTGATTATGCTCTGCATTCTTATATACATGTAGTCTTGTAAATTGTTTTCTTCCAAGAGATGTTTTTGGGAGCATACCTTTGATTGCCTTTTCCACAGCTTTCACAGAGTTTTTCTCCATGAGTGTACCATAGTCTATTTCTTTAAGTCCACCAACATAACCTGTGTGCCATCTCATTTTTTTGTCAACAAGTTTCTTTCCTGTTAATACCACTTTGTCACTATTGATAACAATTACGAAATCTCCTGTGTCTACGTGTGGTGTGAAGATAGGTTTGTTTTTACCTGTTAAAATATCTGCAACTTGACTTGCCACTCTTCCAAGTGGAATATTTGTTGCGTCTACAACGAACCATTGTCTTTCTATGTTCGCTGGGTTTGCCATAAATGTTTTCATTATTATTCCTCCGAAAATTTCGCTTGAATTTTTAAGCTTTTTTTGTACGCGGGGCTAGTGCAAACAAAAAACGCCTCAAATTAAGACGTTCTTATTTTAGCCTTTAACAAATGTAATGTCAAGCATTTTATATAATTATTTTATAAATTCTTTAAGCATTTTGCTGATTTTGACTATTTTGGCTCACCATATACTCTTCTTGCACCAAAAATGTGGTTAATGCATCTGAAAATTTGCCAAGCGCAGTGATATATT
>CARFEX010000114.1 GCA_948971535.1 uncultured Eubacteriales bacterium
GATATTGAAACTCAAAGAGTTATGTCCAAACTGGTAGCAAATTTTGTTAAAGAAGAAAAAATTGCATTTAAGCACTTCTCAAAAAATTTTGAAGGTATTGACAGTGAGAGTTTTGAAGACTTAGATGCTGCAATAGATTTTCAAACACTTGCTGAGCATGAAATCATGGCTAAACAAGAAGCTCGTATAAAAGATGAAATGGCAAAAGAAGTTCAAAAAAATAAAAGAACTCAAGATATTGCACTTAAAAAGCAAGAAAATATAGAGAAAGTTAAGCTTGCAAAAGAAAAGTCACAAGCTTTAAATAAAATTAGAAAAGACAAAAATATAGGCGAAAAAGCTGAAATAAAAGCTGTTGTAAATGATAAACTCGCTACACTTATTGCAGATGCACAAGATATCTTAAAGTATGGAAGAAGCTCTGAAATCTCATCCCTCATAAGTGTAATAATGTTAAATGCTGATATAAATCAAAAGAATATGCCACAAGTAATTGATATGAGCATACAAGCACTTGAAAAGAAAATTGAAGAACTTGATAAAGCACAATCAAATATTGAAGAAATTTTTAGCGAAAGAAAACCATATATTTCAGTTGCAGACGGACGTATTACAGAAATTTATCCAGCAGAAAGTTTTTAATGAAATGGGAAGCAAAAAGTTTGCTTCTTTTTTTTAATTATAGTATACTATCACAAAAGGAGAGTAAGTATGAAAGATTGCATTTTCTGTGAAATAATAAAAGGAAGTGTACCTTGCTATAAAATATATGAAGATGAATATGCACTCGCATTTTTGGATATTTCAAATGATTGCAATGGTCATACTTTGGTTATTCCAAAAAAACATTTTGTAAATGTTTTAGATTGTGAAGAGAAATATTTAAATGGAGTGATAAATGCAGTTCAAAAGCTTGCAAAACATTATGTTGAAACTTGTGGCTTTGAAGGAGTGAATATCTTAAATGCGAGTGGAGAGGCGGCAGAACAAAGTGTTTTTCACCTGCATTTTCATATCTTGCCACGAAAGAAAACCGATAATTTGCATACTTTCCCAAATCTTCCAAAAAACAAAGAAAGTTTGGCTGAACTAGCCGAAAAATTGAAATTAAATTAAAAGGTGAAATTCAAGGAAAATCTATGAAAAAAATTACTCTATATACTGATGGAGCTTGTTCTGGAAATCCTGGCATTGGAGGCTGGGGGGCTATTTTGCAATATAATGGTGCTGAAAAAATTTTGTCAGGCGGAGATATAAACACCACCAATAATCGTATGGAACTTATGGCTGTTATTATGGGACTTGAAAAAATCAAAGAGGAGTGTGAAGTAGAGGTTTATAGTGATTCAGCTTATGTAGTGAATGCTTTTTTGCAGGACTGGATAACCGCATGGGTTGAAAATGGTTGGCGAACAAAAGGTAAGAGTGAGGTACAGAATATAGAATTATGGAAACGCCTTTTACAGCAAACAAAAAGGCATGTAGTATCTTGGAATAAAGTGAAAGGACATGCCGATAATGAATTAAATAATCGTTGTGATGCACTTGCTCGTGGCGAGATAGAAAAGCTTAAAAGAGATATGCCATTTTAAAAATAGAAAAAAAAAGACCATTAAATTGGTCTTTTTTTAATCAATATTAATAAGATTTTCAAATATCATTTCATAAATGTTAGGAGCTTGACTTTTCCATTTATGTATTGCTTCATTAGCACTTTGTCTTGACGGTGCTTTTATATGAAGTTCAAACATAGGTGAAGTTCGTAGTGGCTCATAAATTTGAAGAGTAACATTATAAGAGCCGTCATTATTTTTAACGTAAGTCGCTGAGTATTCCTGTGCAGATTTTACATTTAATCTATTGGCTTGCAAATATTGAGAAATCTCTTCACGAGAGGAAAGAGGAATTCTTTTATAAAGATGAGCCAAACATTCACGACCTTCATAAGAAAGAGCAAAAAGTTCTTTTCCTTCTTCAACGTTTCCAATTTTTGATAACAACTGAGAGTCAACAAGTTCATGTATGATTGCTTTGCAATCCATATAGTTTTTAATCCAACTGTTTTTTACAGAACAAATGTCAAGAATAGAGTCTTCGGTGAGAGGAATTTCCATCTTGTCAATAACAAAAAGCATAGTAAGTTTGTCAAGAACGACCTGTTCTTTATCAGTAAGTAATTTTTCCATTTCGATATATTTTAACATCTTTTTAATAAAGTTGCAAATTTTTTTGATACTAGACGAAAGATTTGTTTGTTTTTTAATATAATTGTGTTAAAATAACTTTGAGGAAAGGCAAATGGAAAGAAATCAACAAATTGAAAATTTTTTATCAGCATGTGATGATGTTTATACCTGTAAATTTTTGATAGCAGAGCATAAAATTAAAAAACTTCTTGCAACTCTAGCATCAACTTCGCAAGTATGCGATTTGGTTGCACAATGTGTAGAGGGGTTTAATCGTGATAAAGAGTTTATGCGTGCTTATTTGCAAAATTCTAAAGGACATTTTGAATTTCAAGCTCCAAATGATGAAGTGAGAATGATAGCGCTAGTATTTTGTACGCTTGCAGAGATAGATAACGGAAATATCGATTTTGCTGATTTTATAAAAAGATTTTTTAGCGATGATGATAGCATTACTCCATATGATAACTTTGTTAATAAAATGATATTACCATTTAGAAATCTTATGGCAGAGGCATTTGGTTATCCAAAACTTGGCGAACAAAATAATCAAATAGCAAATGCTCCAGATATGAAGATCGGAAGAGCACACGTCTGAACTCCAGTCACCATTCGTCATCT
>CARFEX010000115.1 GCA_948971535.1 uncultured Eubacteriales bacterium
ATTTGACGGGGGGGGGTGCTTTTATTGTATAATAAGCCTAAGCAAGAAAATACTAAAATTACATTTAACTCTGAATTAATTGCAAAAAGAGAGGATAAATATGAAGAAAAAATTGTTTATGGCAATAGGATTTGTCTGTATAGCTTTATTCATATCAGGCATAGCATTTTTTATACCATTTGGTGAAAAAAAAGCTGAAAATGAAGAAAATGATAATTCTCAAGCAGCATCTTATACATTAACTATAGATGAAGGCAATGGCTCTGTAACAAAAACTATTACACAAGCAACAGGTTCAAGTTATACACTTTCAGTTCCAACAAGAGCAGGTTATGAATTTCAAGGTTGGGTTATGGATTCTGCTTCAGATACTAGCGGTTCTCTTTCAACACTTGGCAAACCCGTAGGTTGGAAAATGGGAGACCCTTATCTTAAAACAGATCATTTGACAAGTTATGCAGGTTCGACAATAACTTATCCTGCATCACCAACAGACCTTGCTTTAACTAATTCTACCCGTGTAGCTCAAATGACACGAAATTCAGTAGCTAGTATAATGGCAGGCTTCTATGATGCAATTAATAGAAAGGCGAATGCACGTTGGTTGACAGTAATACATGCAAAAATACCTACAGGTTTTTATATAAGACCAGCATTCAATAATGGAAATCTTACTAAAAGTCGTTGGATAACTGACAATCAAGGTACAGGTGAATGGGAAACATACGTAATAGAGTATACTGATACTTCTGATGCTTCTAATATACTTAATATAAATATATTCGCACTATCACCAAATTCAGATAATACAGCAACTTCAGTAACTTGGCAAATGGCATATTTAGGTGCCTATGAAGCGACTTCTTTTCCAAATGCCACAGGAGAAATTTTTGGTGAGGCAGTATATACTTTTGGAACAAGTAATGTGACAATTCGTGCATTATGGAAAGATATAACCTCTCAGCCACTAGGAACAGGTAGTGAAAATGACCCATATAAAGTTTCAAATGTCAATGAACTCGCATGGATAGCAAAAGAAACAAATTTAGGAAACACTTTTGCAGACAAGTATTTTATTCAAACGCAAAATATCGACCTTGATAGCAAAACTTGGACACCTATTGGATTAGTTCATAAGTCAAAAGTTTTTTGCGGTAATTATGACGGTCAAAATTATGATATTTTAAATTTTAATAAAACACCTGACCAATTTCAAAATGCATCTTTCGCTCTTTTTGGAAGTATTAAAAATAGTGAGATAAAAAATGTTATTACAAAAGGCGAAAATATAGAAATTTTACCTACTAATACAGCATTAAAAGATAATGGCGTAATAGTTGGTTCTGCAAATAATTCTACAATATTAAATTGTAAAAATTATGTAAATTTAAGTGGTTCAAAATGTTTAGCAGGAATTGTTGGAACAATATATAATCAATCAATTATTGAGTATTGTGAGAATTATGGAGATATTAGTGCACAGTCAAATCTTTGCGCTGGTATTGCAGGTTGGTTTGATGATAATATAATAAATAATTGTTTCAATTATGGGAAAATCACTGGCAATGTAGATATTGGAGGAATAATAGGTTATTCTAACAATGATGGCACTATTGAAAACTGTGAAAATTTTGGTTCTATAATAGGAGGTGAACAGACAGGAGGAATTGTTGGAGTTGCAGTCAAAAAAATAAATTTATCAAATTGTAATAATCATTCTTCTGTCAATGGAACAACTAATGTCGGAGGTATTATAGGCAATTTAGAGGCAATAGCAACTATTTCAAATTGTATAAATAAAGGCGAGGTAATAGGAAGTAAAGCAGGAGGTATTTGTGGTAGAGCTTCAATAACTAGTGGAAATATACAAATTAACATATGTGAAAATAAAGCTTTAATCAAATCACAAGATAATGTGAGTTATGCAGGTGGAATTATTGGAGTTGGAGAAAATGTTGAAATTTCAAATTGTATCAATTTTTTTGATGTGAGTTGTGGAGAACAATGTGGAGGAGGAATACTTGGATATGCTGGACCAAATTCTAAGGTTTTGGATTGCGAAAATCAAGGTGATATAAATGCCAAAAGCCATTTTGTAGGTGGTGCAATAGGTTTAGCTAAAGGTGGAACTCAAATTGTCGGCTTTGTAAATCATGGTGATATAGCATCAACACAAAGTCGTTCAGCTGGTGTTATTGGTGAGATTGAAGATGGTACAGGCGGAGAAAAAATAGATAGATGCGTTAATTATGGTTCAATATTAGGTTCTTCTTCTGTTGGGGGAATAATAGGTGAACTTTCAGTTGATAATTTTTCACTAACAAATTCGATTAATGAAGGAAATGTGTATTGTAATTCAGGCTATACTGGTGGAATGATAGGTGTTCACGATTATACAGGACTTATTATGCAGAATTGTTACATTAAGTGTGATGTTATTTCTACTTCACAAGATGTTGGGGCTTTTATTGGCTCTATTTACAACAAAGGTACATTTAAAAATTGTTTTAGTGTTGGTGAAATAGCCAATCCTCTATATGGCTGGAAGGGTCCGAATTCAAGTGTTTCTATGGATAGCTGTTATGGTATATCTAGTACAAAAAAATTGTATTCAGCAGGTAGTTTCTCATCATATCAAATAATCGGAAATATGAACAATGGTTACCCAGTTATGAAAGAATTATTTAATGTGTTTGAGCCAAATGGAAATGCAGTTTTATCATATTTCACTTCAAATGGGTTTAGTAAAATTTCATAACTATTAAAAATTAAAGATAGGTATACCTATCTTTTTTTTTATTTAAATT
>CARFEX010000116.1 GCA_948971535.1 uncultured Eubacteriales bacterium
ACAAAAAAATAAAATTGTCTTAATGTCAAAAAAGAAAAAGGCAAAAATTGAAGAAATGGAAGCTAAGCGAGTTATAGAAAGGTATTTCCCTAATACCAAGGACGGCCTTAATGAAACTCAAATTGCTGAACGACAGGTTTCTGGACTTGTGAACAATACAAAGATAACCAATTCACGTTCCTATCTATCAATTATAACAAAAAACCTTTTTACTTTTTTCAATCTTCTATGGGCGATTATAGCAATAGCTTTGATTTGCGTTGGCTCTTATGGCGACTTAATATTTGTATTTGTTATTATTGCCAACACCGCTATTGCTATAATTCAAGAAATTCGTGCAAAGATAACGGTTGAGAAACTTTCGATTGTGACTACACCACATATTAAAACCATACGTAATGGAAAAACAATAGAAATACCATCAGACCAATTAGTACTTGACGATATCATTATTTTATCAAACGGAAGTCAAATACCTGCTGACTGTGTTATTATGGAAGGCAAGGTTGAAGTTAATGAAAGCTTGTTAACTGGCGAATCCAATGCTATTGAAAGAAGTGAAGGTATGCCTCTACTTTCTGGAAGCTTTTTAGTTTCTGGAACTTGTGTCGCTAGAGTTGACAAAATTGGTAAAGACAACTATGTTTCTCAAATGGCAGCAAGAGCTAAGGAATTTAAGGCACCTGCGTCCAATTTGTTTAAAGACTTAAATAGACTTATCAAATATATTGGTATAGCACTTGTCCCTATCGGTGTTCTCACCTTCTTGAAAGAATATATGGTTGCAGACTCTACTCTTAAAGAGCAGATTACAAACACCAGCGGAGCACTCACTAGTATGATACCTGCGGGAATGTTCTTGCTTGTTACTATGGGGCTTGCTGTTGGAGTTGTTAAACTTGCACGCAAAAAGACACTTGTAAAGGACTTATATTCTATTGAAATGCTTGCAAGAACAAACGTCTTATGCCTCGATAAAACAGGCACTATAACAGACGGAAGTATGAAAGTAGTTGATTTTGTAAACTTTGGAAAACAAAGAAAATCAACCGTGCAAAAACTTTTATCAAATGTACTTAATGTTCAGAAATCACTAAATGCTACGTCAAATGCTATGATTAAAGAGTTTGGCAGAACAAGCGAACTCAAAGCTCTCAATATTCAAGAGTTTTCTACCGAACGTAAATATTCACTTACTCAATTATCAAATAAAAAATGTTACTTTCTTGGTGCTACCACACGTATTGGATGCAAACTAACTGCTGAACAAAAGAACTTTATAAATGAACAGCAAAACAAAGGATTACGAGTTCTTGCTTTTGCTCAAAGTGATAAAGCATTTTCAAAAGACCTTTCTGGCAAAGACTCAACTCTACTCGCATTTATTGTCCTTGAAGAAACTATTAGAACTGATGCTATTGAAACTATACAATGGTTTAAAGACAATGGTGTTGCTATAAAAATTATTTCTGGTGATGACCCTGCTACAGTTTCTAAGATTGCTCAGCGTGTTGGAGTGGAAAATAGCGACAAATTTGTTTCACTTGAAAACTTTAGTATCAAAGAAGTTGAACAAATGGCTGACCAGTTCACTGTATTTGGTCGAGTAACTCCTGAACAAAAATATACAATAATCAAAGCACTTAAAAACAAAGGCAATGTTGTTGCAATGACTGGTGACGGTGTTAACGATACACTTGCACTCAAAGAAGCGGACTGCTCTATCGCTATGGCTGACGGAAGTGAAGTTGCAAGAAGCATCTCAAAACTTGTTCTTCTTGAGTCAAACTTTTCATCTTTACCATCAGTAGTTAAAGAAGGCAGACAGGTTATAAACAATGTTCAAAGTTCTTCAGCACTATTTCTTATGAAAACCTTTTTCTCAATTGTTTTAACTGTTCTCACGCTTATCATGGCTTCTCCTTATCCTTTCACACCAAAAAACATGCTGTTACTTGAAGCCTTTGTAATTGGTATACCTTCATTCATTTTAACATTTATACCTAATAGCGACCCTATTAATGGTAACTTTATCCCGCAGGTTATGAAAAGAGCATTGCCACGGTCACTATTAATGCTTATCAATATAATAATAGTTATGAGTTTGTACATGCCGCTCATCGCAGGTAATGACCCTTTAATCTTGCAAGAATATAAAACTTTATGTATTTTAATTTTAACTTATACTGGCTTCTTAAATCTCTTCTCGCTATGTTGCCAGAAGAATTTAATAAAAATTTTCACTATAATTATTTCATTTACATTAATTACGGTTGCGATTGCTATATTCCCTCAATTTTTCCAAATATCAGAATTTAATTTAATGTTTTGTGTAACTTTCTTTGCAATAATTCTTTGCTCAATCATTCTCATCATACTTATAAAGCTCAACCGCAAAAGACTTGACAGGGTCAAAGAGAAAATCATATCGCTCTTGCAAAAAACATAAGCTAGAGAAACTTTGGTATAGCGCCCGCATGAAAATGAGCGCAACAAAAAAAGCGCGACTAACAAGTCGCGTTTTTTGTTGCGCAAAACGAAGTTTTTTCTATTCATTCTCGTTTTCATGCCAAGATAAAATTATATCTTTATATTCCATGATATTTTTATCAGTTGGCTTGTATAATTCTGAAAAGGTCATTTGCCTATCATGTTCCATATTATAGAAAGAATATCTTGTATTTAGAGCAAGTATATACCCATTTACATTTATATAAAGCTTGTTTCTAACAATATCGCTATAATTTATCATATTCTCATCATAAATAATATAATCATAACTACCCGAACTCCAAAG
>CARFEX010000117.1 GCA_948971535.1 uncultured Eubacteriales bacterium
GAATAACACTCATTTCAATCGTGTTATTCTTGCGTTTCAAAAAAAGAGCTTTAAATCAGCTCTTTTTTAATTTTCAATTTTATTTATTGATTATTCTCAATTTTAGAATTTGGGTCTTCTTCAGAATTGAAAATATATTCTATCATGTTTCCATCTTCTTGGAACTCCATCAATTTTGATGAATTGTAGACTTCAACAAATGCAGGTTTACCTGTATATCCATGAGAGTTAGGAAGTAGACAATCATATCTTCTTAGAGAACTTTCATTTGGGCCTTTTTCTTTTATGCCCGTATAAAATTTAACTGCTCCAGTTTCAGAATCATAACGTACATCGGTCGCTGTTTTATCTGGGGTTTTTATAATTTGAGTTAAATCTTTGATATATTCTAAATATTCATTTATTAAAAATCTTTCATTGAATGAAACTTTATTTTGAGTATTGCTCTTAGTTTTACTATTGTTAAATAAAGCTGAATCATTTGTCTCTGAATTATCGTACCCACCTTCTCTTAATACTTTGATTTGCTCATGTAAATAAGGTGAAATGTAAGCTTGTGCATAAGCACGAGTATACATTTGAGGTGCAAAATAATAAGATTCAAGATAGGTCAATAGTTTTTCTCTATACTCCAAATTGTTTCCAAAGTAATTTTCGGTTTGCTCTTCACCAAAAATTTTTTCTGCACGTCTTTCAAGTCCAATAATATAATTTACAATATAAACTATAGTATTGTGATAATTATAGAAAGAATTGTTTTCAGTTCCAACAAGTTTTTTGCCATCTGCATCTTTGACAGATATTTCTTCTGCACTCTTGTCATTTTGGAGTGAATTAAATTTGTTTTTAATCTTATTTTCTTCTATTTCCAAATCTTTTAAAGTATATGCTAAATTGCGAACTACCAAACTTGAAAGTGAAAGAACATTTGGGCTATATTCTAAACCGAAAATATCTGATATTTTTTTCATATCTTCATGTGTATATTCGTCTGTTATTGCTTTTTTTATACTTTCTAAATCAGTTTTAATTCCTGTTTTGCATGCAACATGAATAGGTGCTAATTTAGAAGTCAATTCTATCATGTTAATCACATAATCTGATGAAACTTTAAAAGCACTTATGATATTACTAAGTTTTGGCAAATTTGTTGAAAATTTATTTTTATGCATAGCATCTACTAGTGGCTCATATAGAAGTTTAAATAGTTCGTGCAATTCATAATTCTTTTCAGTAATTGTAGAAAGTTGTGGTAATATAGGCTTTTGAGTTTGTTTACTAGCTTTCGCTTCCTCTTCTGCTTGTTGTTTTTCCAAATTTGCTTTTTCTTTTAATTCTTGCTCTCTTTGCATAGCCAATTTTTTCATTTGAGTTTTTGAAAGTTTTGTTTTTTTCTCTTCTGCTTTTTCTTTTTCTCTTCTTTCCTTTTCTGCTTGAAGAGCCTTTTTCTTGCGTTCAGCTTCTGCTTTTCTTATTTCCTCGATATTCTTATTTAAGGTTTCCAACTGTTTAACATTAATTCGTTTTTGCAATTTCTCAAGTTTTTCAGTTGTAATATATACCTTTGGGAAATTTGTATCAATTTCTTTTATTCTCTTTGTGGTAATAAGTTTTTTATTTGTTGAATTATTATTTGTTATTTCATCAAATTTTTCAATATCAAGATTATCCGCTTTTAAAAACACTCCCGGATTTTTTACAAATCGTGTTCTAAGAGTTTTGCTATTATTTGGATCGCTTGAAATAACCGCTAAAACATATTCTAAGTAATATGAAGATTTTTTAATAACAGAAAAATTTAGCATACATTGTAGCGCATTTTCAACTCCTAAGTATTTAATAAGAACTTCTTGTTGTTTTTCCAAATCATATTTTTCATAAAATTCAATTTGTGAAATATTATCTATGTCATAACAAAATTCCTTTGCTAGTTCTAGGTATTTTTGTTTCCTTAAAGTTGTATTTTTCCCAAATGTATTACGTTTTTCACTTGGAAATTTTTCAACGAGATTTGAATATATACTGACAATTTTATTAATAATTTTTTCGTCATTTTTAAGGTTTGTAGAAAGTACAGAAGGTTTTTTTGCTATCCATTCTACAAGCTCTTCCGATCTCAAGCTCTTTTCTTGACATCTTTTTTTCTTTCAAATAAAAGTTTTCAAGTTTTGCAATAGTTTCGCTCATTGTTTGAGGATTTGTAAGTAAAATTGAAGGTGCTTGTCTGATAAGAACTTTTGGGTCAGCATAAAGTTCCCCTGTTTTATCATCACGAACAAAGTTTGCAAGCTCAAATAATATCTCATTTATAGTTGATTTATGTGACTTAAATGCTAAAGATGCACATTTTTCAATTACTGATGTTAATTCTTCTCTTGTGAAAATTATATCCTTTTCAACACCAGTGTCTTTGTTTTGCAAAAATTCATATTCATGTTTTGATAAAGCTTCTATTGACTCTTCAAAATTTTCAATCAAAGCACTTGAAATATTTGTTTTGATAGCAAGTTCAAAAGGGTCAATGTTGAGCTCTTTTGATAACTTTAAGCATTTGATAAACTCATACGATATTTTTTGTGATTTCTTTTTGTAAATTTCAATAGAATCGTCAACCAATTGTCTAGCAAGACGAGCTCTACGTGCTTTATCAACTTCTCTGTTTGTGTCATTTTCAACAAAAGCATTATAAAAATTTTCAAACTTATTTATTGCCCATTTTGTTTTTTTATGAACAATTTTTAAAATT
>CARFEX010000118.1 GCA_948971535.1 uncultured Eubacteriales bacterium
TTTCTGATTCTTACTCAATCACACAAGTTGAAAGAAATGATATATTTGCAGAAGCAGTATCAAGTTCGCCAGATAAAAAAATTTTCTTCATGGGGACTTCTGCAATTACTCGTGGACAAGTTATCAATGGAACTGCGGAGACTTATAAAAAGAAACAGGGGGATTCTGAAAAAAATAATGGCTATATCTCAAGTAAAAGTTTGGCACTTTCTTATAAAGACGCCTATAAGTTTAGTGGAAGAGGATTGCAAGCTAGTGCTGATTATAATTGGACTTTGTCGAAAGGAAAAACTCAACCAAGCTTAAAAGGCGACGATAAAGGTCAAAACACTTGGTATTTCTCTCGCCTAACAAACTATGGATATGCTTCCCATGGATTTGGATATTTGAAGAATTCAACAACTTATATCTATGACAATGAAGAGTACAAACCAGTTGATTATGATACTTTGATTTCAAATGAAGAAAACTTCAAATCTAAAGACAGCAAGGGCGAAGACTCTCCTTGGTATCTTGGTGTTCCAAGTGTCGGAAAATTTGAACAAATGCTTGATACTGTGAAGCCAACAGATGATAATACTGCTTATGATGAAAATTTCAAGTTTGTCTTGAAATATGGTCTCTCATTGAAAAACAATGCTGGTTTGGCTGATAACTCAGTAGGTAAAACCGACAAATGTTTCGTTTTTGATGGAAATGGAAACACAATTGATTTTGAAGATGCATCAATTTCAATCGGACTCTTCAATAAAGTTGTAGGAACTATCAAAAATTTGAGACTTGTTAATGTGAATGTTGAGGCGAATAATATCAATGGTGCAGGAGCTTTGGCTGCTCAAGTAGATGGAAAAATTGAAAACATCACAGCAACTGGAAATATAAAAGTGACAGATGCTAATATTGAATTTAATGGAAGTAAGACGAGCATATCTGTTGGTGGAATTGTTGGACAATTAAAAGGTGATGGCTCAAAACTTCAAAGTTTGATAAATATAACCAATGAGACAGAAAACAATGCAATTATTGGTGGTGTTATTGGTATATTAGATGGCTTAACTGCTGATTCGATTGCAAAATTAGATGGCTTAACTGCTGATTCGATTGCAAATATAGACTATGCTTCAAGCATGGGTATTTTGAAAAATGCCCCATATTCCGCTGAAACTTCTTTAGGATGTGTTGTTGAGTCTACATATCTTAGGACTGGTACTAATGCGGACATCAAAAGCGCTTTCAATACTTTGCATGCAATGACTGGTGGAGTTGTGGGATATGTAAAACAATCGGAAGGAAAAAGTGAAAATAGAAAAATATCAAACTCATATAATGGAAACTCTGTTTTAAGTAACTATGGAAAGACTGGTGGAACTGAAAAGTGCAATGTTGTTTCTGGTGGTGTTGTCGGTTATGCAGACAATGTCACAATTGAGAATTGTTATAATGCTTCTCTTGTTGGTGCAGGTAATTATGCACAAAATTCTGGCGTAAATTATGCTGGCGGAATTGTTGGTTATGCAAAATCTGGAAGTATGGCTAATTGCATTAATGATGGTGCCGTTCAAGCTTTAAGTGGGGTAAGTAAATATAAAATAAAGACTGAGATAGATGAAAACTCTATAAGCAAGAAAGCTGGAACCGATAACGATAAAGCCGATTCAGAAGATTTGCTTTACAAAATCACAATGACTTACAATCCAGGGTCTGCTAGACTTGTGAATGCTTATGGACTTGGTTATGCAAGTAAGAATTTTAGTTTTGGGACTACCAACACTACATCAATAAATAACATCAAAAATGATGGAAATATTGGCGAATTTACAACCATTAGCTATTTGTTATTAAATAGAAAACAAATATTGGATAGCGATGGAAGCAACTATGTTGGTAAATTTGTCTCAGATATTGGAAATGGAGGAGAAGAAACCATCAATTTATCTGCTAGTACAAAATCATTAGATAAAGCAAAATTGAATGTGAGTGGTTTTGATTCTTATGGTTTCCCTTCAAGAGTTTATGGAACAGATGTTATATCTAGAAGTCTGGCAGAAAGTAATGGACTTGTTAAATATCTTAAAAAGATGCTTGGAGGAAGAGACTCTGATGGAATAACAGGTGGAAGTGCTATTGCTTCTCCAGAATATGCATATAACTATTCTTCAAGTTCTATTGATTATTCGGGTGAGAGTGTTTTGTCAATAAGCACATCAAATTCAAATAAGTCAACTTTGGAAACCGCAGCAGTTATGCAGGCTCACACAAAATATTACTCTTCATCAATTCTGTCAAGATACTGGAATAATACTTGGATGAATTTTGATGGATATGATGCAATTTTGAAACACTTGAATGAATATGATTATGCTGTTGGGGTGAAGCTTCATAAAAATACCAATAATGAAGAATCTTATAGTAAACTGGTAAATGTAAATGCTAGAATAAATGATATTAATAAAGAAATTGACCAAGATTCTCAAGAAATGGTTAGGACAATAAATGTTAATGGTGAGAATGTAGGAATTGCTAAAAGTGAGGCCAATATAAAGACGATTCTTTCACCACATACTTATAAAATGAAACCACAAACATTTGATTTGAGATCAGATAAAGACATTATTGATTGGACAAGTATAAAACTTAAGATTAATTGCTCAAATGCAATTATACAAGGTTGGGATTATAAATTAGATAAAAATAGTTCCGATGGTATTGTGAGAGTGGT
>CARFEX010000119.1 GCA_948971535.1 uncultured Eubacteriales bacterium
GCTCAAACAACTTAAAGACAAGCTTGGTCTTAAAAGTATTCCTCTACGTATGGAATGTTACGACATTTCAAACATTAGTGGTACTAACAAGGTTTGCTCTATGGTGGTTTTCAAAAATGGCGAACCTAGCAAAAAGGATTACCGTAAATTTAAGATAAAAACTGTAAAAGGCTCAAACGACTTTGCTTCTCTTGCTGAAGCACTTTCTCGTAGACTAACTAGATTAAGAAACGGAGATGGCGAAAGCTTTAAGGAAAGACCTGACCTGCTCATCATAGACGGTGGAAAGGGACAATTATCTTCCACTTATGAGGTTTTAGCTCAAGAAGGATTTGCCGATATCGATATTGTCAGTCTTGCTAAGCGAATAGAAGAGGTTTTTAAACCTGACAGTTCCTCGCCAATTTTATTGAAACCAGCGAGCGCAGAACTACGCATGCTACAAAGAATTCGTGATGAAGCGCATAGATTTGCCATAACTTTCCATAGACAAATACGAGGTAAAAAGCAAACCGAAAGCGAGCTAGACCAAATTTCTGGGATTGGCCCTAAAAAGCGAGATGAATTATTACGAATTTTTGGAACAAGTGAAAAGATAGCCGAAGCTAGCATTGAAGAACTTGAAAGCGTCAAATCCATTAATACCGCACTGGCTATCACAATTTACAAACATTTTCATAAATAAATTAATATAACCTATAAAATTTTAAAATTGTTTTGAAACAAAGGTAAAATTGGCTATAATATTTTTTAGGAGGAATAATTATGAATAAAATTACAATGGTTCAATATGGCTGTGGCAAGATGAGTGCAATGACAATGCGTTATGCACTAGAAAAAGGTGTAAAGATTGTTGGAGCATTTGATATCAACCCAGCGGTTGTTGGACAGGACATTTCTACTATTATCGGACAAGACAAAAAAGTTGGAGTAAAAGTTCAAGATGCAAAAGAACTTGAATCTTTTCTCAAAGAAAAAGAAGTTGACGTTGCTATTGTCACAACAACCAGTTTATTTAGTGAAAACTACCCTATTTATGAAATTTGTGCTAAATATGGGGTAAATGTAATTTCAACTTGTGAAGAGGCTTTCTTTGCACAAAACAGTTCTCCAAAACTTGCAAAAAAATTAGACAAACTTGCAAAAGAAACTGGCTGTACTATTTGTGGTAGCGGTTATCAAGATGTTTTCTGGGGCAATCTTATCAGTGTGCTTGCTGGAGCCACTCACAAAATTACTAAAATCAAAGGTAAATCAAGCTATAATGTTGAAGATTATGGTATCTCTCTTGCACAGGTTCATGGTGCAGGACTAAGCAAAAAGCAATTTGAAAAAGATATTGCTTCTGCTGATAATATTACAGAAGAAGAACGCAAAAAGCTTATTGCTGCTGGCAAATTTTTACCTAGTTATATGTGGAATGTAAATGGTTGGCTTTGCTCTAAACTTGGCCTTACAGTAAAAAGCCAAACACAGAAATGCGTACCTCAAATTGCTAAAGAAGACTTGAATAGCTCAACTCTTGGCATGACTATAAAAAAAGGTAACTGTGCAGGTATGAGTGCTGTAGTTACAACTATTACAAAAGAAGGTATTGTTATTGAAAGCGAATGTATTGGAAAGGTTTATGCACCTGATGAATTCGATTGCAATGACTGGACTATCGAAGGAGAACCAAACACACGTGTTGTTATTGAAAGACCTTCAACAGCCGAACTCACTTGTGCTAGTGTTATAAATAGAATACCTGAAGTGCTTTGTGCTCCTGCTGGATATACAACTACCGAGTATATGCCAGAAAATTTCTATAAAAGTCAACCTCTTCACAAATATATTGAAGAAATATGTGGTGGTGATGATGAATATTCTTGCGGATGCTGTGAGCATGAATGTTCTTCTTGCAAGGGAAATAAATAAAAAACAAAAAGAATGGGGCAATACTCATTCTTTTTTTTTGACATTAATATTAAATTTTGATAAAATTAATACAAAGGATTAAATATGAAAAAAGGACTTTTTATTACTTTTGAAGGTGGAGAAGCTAGCGGAAAAACAACACAAATTCAAATGCTTAAAGATTACGTTAATACTCTAGATAACAAAGAAGATTTTGTTTTTGTGAAAGAGCCAGGAGGTACTGTTCTTGGCGAGAGTATACGAAACCTTCTTATGCATAATGAAATTGACCCACCTGTTGCAAAAGCAGAATTATTTTTATACTGTGCGTCTAGAGTTCAACTTGTTGAAAAGGTTATTTTGTCCGCTCTTAATGCTGGAAAGGTTGTTGTGGCAGATAGATTTTATGACTCAACTATTGCTTACCAAGGTTTTGCAAGAAAGATATTTTCAGCTGATGAAATTTTACAATTAACTCAAATGTTGATTGGCAATTTGAAACCAGACCTAACATTCTATTTAAAGATATCACCAGAACTTGCTTTTAAGAGA
Source organism: uncultured Eubacteriales bacterium (assembly GCA_948971535.1). Classification (GTDB taxonomy): domain Bacteria; phylum Bacillota; class Clostridia; order Christensenellales; family UBA1242; genus Caccovivens. The sequence continues at coordinate 2,449 of CARFEX010000119.1, forward strand.
AAAAATCCAGATATTCCACTTGATAGAATTGAGAAAGAAGGTCTTGGATTTCACAAAAAAGTTGCAGAAGGATTTGACTATATGGCAAATCTTGAAAAAGATAGATTTTGCGTTATTGATGCAACTAAGTCTGTTCAAGAAGTTCACAAAACGGTTATAGAACATATAAATAATATATTATATTAAAAAATACTAGCAAACTTGCTAGTATATTTTATACTTCCATTTCTATATCCTCAACCTTTTTTTTATTTT
>CARFEX010000120.1 GCA_948971535.1 uncultured Eubacteriales bacterium
ATACCTTGGCATATAACTAACATTGTTTTTTTCTCCTTTAACTTATTTTCATTGTAACATAATATTTTTCAAATAGCAACTTCCTTGCGCACATTTAAAAAAGATAATTTATTAATTAATTTATTAAATAATAGTAACAATAATAGGCTTTGTGTAAATGTTGATAACTTTTTTGTAATTCTATATTTTGTGTAAATTAATTAAAAATTTGCAGTTATTTTACTATATATAGATTTTTAAAATGTGGACAACTTGTGTAAAATTTGTGGATAAGAAGAAAAAGTTATCCACCTTTCAACATTCTTCTTATTTCGCCAACAATCATTTGAGTTTTATGAGAGGTTTTTAATTGAACAGAAACTTTATCTCTTGAATGCATAATTGTTGTATGGTCACGTCCTCCAAAGATTTTACCTATTGAAACAAGAGGAATTTCTAGAATTTCACTTATTAGATAAATTGCAATCATACGTGGCTCAACAATTTCTTTTGATTTCTTTTTTCCAATTAAATCTTGTTTTGTTGCATCAAAGTATCTACATACAGCATCAATAATATCATCAGGTGTTACATCTTCATTTTTTTCAAGTTCAGCTTCATTATCAAGAGCTGCTTTTGCATCTTCCATGCTTGCAGAACGTTTTCCCATAAGGTTTGCAAGAAAGTAGACCTTTGAAAGCATACCTTCTAGTTCACGTATATTTGTGTCAGCTTTGTCAGCTACATATTCTATAACATCGTCATCAATAACATATTTTTCTTGTTGACATTTTTTTCTTAAAATTGCAATTTTTGTTTCAAAATCAGGCGATTGGATATCTTGGATTAGACCACAAGTAAAACGTGAACGAAGTCTATCTGCTAAAGTTTCAATATCCTTTGGAGGTCTATCTGAGGTTATAATAATTTGTTTGTTATTTTGGAACAGTTCATTAAAGGTGTGAAAAAATTCTTCTTGTGTACTTGTCTTTTTTGAGATGAATTGTATATCATCAACCATAAGTACATCTAGATTTCTATATTTAGCACGAAATTCAAGAGTAGCTTTTGTTTTGGTTGCCGAACCAAGACTTTCTATATATGCATTTGCAAATTGTTCACAAGTAACATACATAACCTTTAAGTTTGGATTATATTCTCTTAAATAATTTCCTATTGCATGAAGAATATGTGTTTTTCCAAGTCCAACACCACCATAGATAAATAGTGGATTAAACTTTTCGCCAGGATGTTCAGCAACAGCACGAGAAGCAGCATAAACAAATTGGTTAGATTTACCAACAACAAAGTTATCAAATGTATATTTACTATTAAATGGATTTTTTGTAAGTTCTATTTCTTTATTTTTTGTTTTTTCACCATTTTTTTCTATATATTCAATTTCTTCATTTTGGTCAAGTACGTTTATTTCAACTTCATCACCAAAAATATCTCGAACAGCCTCAGAAAGTTTATCCATATAATTTCTGAGAATTTGATTTTTAGCAGAAACTGAATTTGTGCTAATATACAAAATTTTATTATCAACAAAGTCAATAACTTTAAGTGGTTTGAACCACATTACAAAAGAAACATTTGAAACGGTTATTTCTAGTTTTTCAAGCACTGCTTGCCAGAGAGAAGTTAAATCTTGCATTTTTTATCCTTTTTTTAATAAAATCAACATATATTAAATTTGTTATATTTTATCATCGGTTGTAGTCAAACTTCTTTTTGAGCTTGTTGACTTAAACTTTTGATATTACAAATTGATTATACAAATTAAAATTTTAAAAGTCAAACTAATGTGGATAACTTTATTTTTTTTAATTTTAAAGATGCTTGAAATTTATTTTTAATTGTGTTATTATAGTCAAACCTTAAAGGAGGTATAAAATGAACGGAATTATAAAAAACGAGGAAAATTTAAAACCTGTTTTATCAAAAGAAGCAAATTCAATTTTAAGAAAATACAAAAAAGCACTATATGAAGCAAATATGTTATATAAAGAATACGAAAGCAAGTGTAAAGAAGTAGAAAAACTTGCAGGTATGACTGACATAAAATACTATAACTTGTTAAAAGTGGCAGAAAATAATGTTGTTTCCAATGAAAAACTAATTTGTCTATTGAATATGAAGATTAAAGAAGAGCTAGGTATTGATAGAGATTATAAAATAGAATATTTGACAGAAAAGAAAGATAACTATGTTTGTAGAAAATATGTTATGGCTGTGGGTTATGATGAAATAAAGGATGAAAGTTATAAAATTGAACTATGTGGAGTTAAATTTTTGTTTGAAGACGTAAGTGGAATTTCTGATTTCAGTGAACGAAAGGTAGACCAAGCATTAAGAAATATAAACTGGTCTATACCTTATTTGTTACATGCAAATGAAATGCCAAATATAATTGAAAATCCTTTTGATATTGAGGGGTTAGGCGGACTTTGTACAGGTTTATATAATGGTATGGAATTAAATTTAAATGACAATGAAGTTTCTTTAGAAGCTCAAATGATTTATAATATTATAGCTTCTTGTTTCGATGAAGATGCTTA
>CARFEX010000121.1 GCA_948971535.1 uncultured Eubacteriales bacterium
AAGCTCTTTGCAAATACAATCCTGTCTTGCAAAAAGCTTTTGAATAGATTTTACATCAAAATTTTCTCGTCCATTTTTAATTTCGCTAGAAAATACCAATATTGTAAAATTCATAGTTCCTCTTTCTGTCTATTTAGCTGAAAAGTTCTTTTCAAACTCTTCCTTAGTTACTAAAACCTTTCTAGTTTTGTTCTCTATAGGTGAAATAAGTTTTAGTTCTTCCATTTGGACTATCATTTTTGATGCCCTTGGATAACCCACTAAAAGTTTCTTTTGCAAAAGTGTTGTTGAAGCCCAACCTGTCTCCCAAAATATTTTCATACCTTCAGGAATAAGCTCATCATATTTTTTCTCAAGATTTTTTCTTTCAACTTTTTTAAACTCAACTTTTTGAGGTTGCTTGTCTACATCTTTTTCTTGTGTTTCTTTAAAAACTTTTTTATTTTTCAAAATATAACTTACACCAGATGTTATTGTCAAAATTGTAGAGATTGAAAGAAGTATAAGCAAAATAATATTTACCACTGCATTTGCTATATTTGTAGGGTCTTTTGGGTCTAAATTGCCTGCAACTAAAAGATTTGTATCTGCTATAAAAGCTGCATAGAACATATATAGACAAATTGTAACATCCTGAAATGCTGCCTTGATTTTTCCTCCCTTATCAGCTGCAAGAACAATACCTTTGCTAGCTGCAAGTTGACGAAGAGCACTGATAATAAATTCTCTAGCAAGCATTATTATCATGCAAATAGATGTAAATATTACTGGTTGAGCAGCAGCACCTACACCTCTGAGTGGAATAGTTACAACTAAAATCATGCCTGTCATAATGAGTACTTTATCTGCTATGGAATCAAAAAATTTTCCAAGTGTTGTAACTTGATTATATTTTCTTGCAATCTTGCCATCAACAAAGTCTGTTAAGCATGCGATAACAAAAATTGCTGCAGCAATAAATCTTCCATAAGGTATAAAGCCTGCAACATAAAAGAAAATTACAAATGGGATAAGTAAAATTCTTGCAAGGGTTATTTTGTTTGGTGTATTCATAAACATTCTCCTATAAAATCCGTTCCATCAAAGTCAAATATTTTTACTTTAACAATATCTCTTGGTTTTACTTTACCATTATCCACAAATCGTATACCGAAGTCAACCATTGGAGATAGATATTGACTATGACCGACATATTCCCCCATGCTTTCGTCAAAATAATCGACCAAAACTTCAACCGTACTATCAATTTGAGAGGATATTTTTTCAAAACTAATTTGTTGTTGCAACTTTTTTATTTTTTTAAGTCGTCTATTTTTTACAAACTCTTTCACCTGTTTTGGCATGTAATAACTAGCAGTATTTTGTTCTCTACTATACTTAAAAAAGCCAACATAATCAAGTTTTGCATTCTTTATAAATTCACAAAGTTTTTTAAACTTTGCTTGATTTTCGCCAGGATAACCCACAATAAAAGTTGAGCGAACCTTTATTTCTGGATATTCTGTTTGCAATTTTTCAACAAGTGCACGTGTCGCATTTTCATCAAGACGTCTACGCATACTTTTTAATATTTCGTCATCTATATGTTGAAGTGGAATATCTATGTATTTGCACATTTTTTTATTTGTATAAATAAATTTTAAAAGCTCATCGGTAACCTTTTCTGGATACGCATAATGCAGACGTATTTTTTCAATAGTTTTTATTTTTGACAGCTTTTCACATAGCGGAATTAGCATATTTTTGCCATACAAATCTTCACCATATCTAGTGGTATCTTGAGCAACCAAGATAAGTTCTTTTACTCCATCCTTTGCAAGTGTTATAGCCTCTTCAACAAGCTCTTCAATCGGAGAAGATTTATACCTCCCCCGTATTCTTGGAATTGTACAATATGAGCAAACATTATTGCATCCATCTGCTATTTTTAAATAGGCATAGGCATTTGGATTTGTTAAGATTCGCTTTCCTTCTTTATATTTTTTAGAAAGACCGACATTATACAATTTTTCTATTTCACTGCAAATATTTACATTTTCTTTAAGTTTTAAAAATAGGTCTGTATCAGGAAAATTTTCTTTCATTTCTTCAAAATGTCGTTCTGGAAAACATCCTGTAACTATAACTTTTTCAATACGGCCTCTTTTTTTAAGTTCTTCCATTTCTATTATATTTGCTATAGCTTCTTCTTCAGCTGGCAAGATGAAAGAACAGGTGTTGACTATAACTATATCAGCATCATTTATATCTGGAACTACATCTATTCCATATTCTTTTATTCTACCCAACATTTTTTCTAGGTCTACTTTATTTTTATCGCAACCTAGTGATATTGCCGACACCTTTTTTTCCTTCAACTCTTCTTTAGTCATAATTATCTCCAAATATTTTATAAAATTCTTCTATTGTTGTATAAACTGTTCGCTGTTTTGAGCCTTCTGCTGTCGAAATATACCCTCGTTCTTCCATTTGGTCTATTATTCTTGCAGCCCTTGGATATCCGATT
>CARFEX010000122.1 GCA_948971535.1 uncultured Eubacteriales bacterium
ACTTGATTCTGCTACTAAAGCTTGGCAGGAAAATAATTTAATAAAGCTTACAAATAGGTTGGAAGTCCTTACTCAAAAATTAACTAAAAAATTGCAGGATTTGCCAAAATTGAAAAAATATAATTTTGATTATCTTAATTTATTTGATATATTTACAATACCTAAACTTATTTCAACACTCAGTAATTCTTATGATGATGTAGTGGGTTTTTATGAAGAATATCAGCAAGACTCTCAAAATTATGGGGGGGGGAGTGCAAAGGCTTCTACTGGAAAAAAGCATAAATTGCTATCAGTGGAAGAAGCAATCGAAAAGAATTTTTCAAATTTAATTGGATTTACTAAAGAGAAAAGTAAAATCTTAAATTTTGCAAAATTTATAAAAAAATCAAAAGTGCCAGTAAATACTTGTTTTATTTTAACTGGCAATCCTGGTGTGGGCAAAACCACACTAGGAAAAGTCTTGCATTCAACACTTTACGATACAGGCATTCTAAAAAATGATATATTCTTGGCTATAAACGGCTCCGACCTTAAAGGGAAGTATGTAGGCTGGACTGGTGAAAATGTTGAGAAGATTTTCAGTTCGGCAAAAAATGGAACCCTCCTAATCGATGAAGCTTATACTTTATGCGGCCAATACAACGATGCATTTTCAAGTGAAGCGCTTGCGAAGATGATGCAACAAATTGACAAATTAGCAGAAGTTCAGAAAAAAGACCTATCAGATAAAAGTATTGTTATTTTGGCTGGATATGAAAAGGAAACAGATTTAATGATTGCACAAAACCAAGGTGCAAACAGAAGGTTTTCAAACAGAATAGACCTTGAGGACTATACTGATGAAGAACTTTTTGAGATTTTCAAACTCAGAGCTACGCTTGCTGGCAATGAAATTTGCGATAAAGACGAATTGTTAATTAAAGACTTGTTAGGGGCTTACACACAGAAAAAAAGACAAGAAAAACATTTTGCAAATGCTGGACTAATTGTGAATATTTTAGAGCAAGCAATGCAATACCAAGCTGGAAGAGCTGAACTAGATGATTACAATTTGCTCCCAGAGGATGTTGAATGTGCTATAAATAGTCTTGGACAATTTGATAAGCCTGAAAAAATGGGTTTTTAAAAGAAGGTTGGAGCCTTCTTTTTTCGTAACATAAAACAACCGGATAGGCCGGTTGTTTTATGCTAAAAACATAAGTTCATGAATTGTAAACATATTGTATTTTTTAAAGTCCATTTATTTTTCCATATAATTTACTTTTTTGCCAGTTTTAATTGCATATTCAATTTCTGACTTAGTGCTTGTGCCAATATAACCATTTTTATTGATTACAAAAATTTCGTCAGACATATCTATTTTTCTTTTGTGCATATCGTCTATCATTTCTTTTTTACTTTCAAGCAATTTTTGGTTGTCTCTTGAAATGTCAAATATTACTATTGAAAGAACTATATTGCCTTCCAAGGTTAAGCGAGCTTGCTCTCTTAAAAAATCTTCTTTAAATTTTGTACTTCCACATAGTGTAATTATTTTGTACTTTCCAATCATAAGTTTTTCTCCTCTATTAAACATTATAACAAAAAAGAAAAGTTAAACAAATTATTTCAAATATTTAGATGTAATTTCATAATGTTTATGATATAATAAAATTATAAAAAAATAGTGAATGGAGGAAAATATGAAAATTAAAAAATTTCCACAAAGTTGCGTTTTAGTTGAGTCAGGTGAATTTAAAATTCTAATTGACCCAGGGAAAGTAGATTTTGATGAGAAATATTTAGAAGATTGGCAAACTGTTGACTGTGTTTTAATAACACATAAACATGGTGACCATATAAATTCGGATATATTAAGTGAATTAAATATACCAATTTATTCAACAAATGAAGTTAAACAAAGTTATCCAACATTGAAAATAAATACCATTAAGAAAGGTGACAAATTTGAAGTAGGCTCAATTAAGATTGAAGTTGTAAAAGCTGTACATGGATATATTTCTCAAATGGGAGAAGTTGTAGAAAATGTGGGTTATATTTTAGATGACGGAAAACAAAGATTTTATGTATCTAGTGATACAATTAGGTTTAACGGAATTGAACAAAATAAATGCGATATTATAATGATAGATTGTACCGCATTTGATGCTTCGATGAATTTGTGGGGAGCGATGCAAACATATAAAGATGTTCAGGCTAAATTGCTCATAATTGCACATCAAGAATCTGGTAAAATGATATACGATAAAAATGAAATTGAACAATATCTCATTTCAAACGATGTTAATTTTGTTATTCCAAAAATAGAAGAAATAATTTCAATTTAAATTATATAAAGTAAAGTAAAAAAATCGAGAATGTTATTTTCTCGATTTTTTTTGTTAGTTTCAAGTTTTTAACCCATTCACTATGATATTATTTTATAGAGTATGTGTGTTACAAGATTTATTAAAATAACTGTTTCCCTGGGTACAGGATGCAGTTAAAGGCAAGATGGA
>CARFEX010000123.1 GCA_948971535.1 uncultured Eubacteriales bacterium
TAGCATTTGTCGCTCTCGTTGGGGGCGACACTTTTTTATGGAGATTTTATTATGAAAAAACACATTAGATTAATTATGGTCGTTGTCTTGATTTTGCTAGCAACTTTTGCATTAACTGCTTGCAACACCAATAAGCCTCGTGCATATTACGGCACTTACACAAGTGGCAATGGTAAAATAATTATTGATAAAAATCATTTTACTATTGAAGACGGCAAATCACATGAAAGTGCAAGTTTTGAATATAAGGAAATTGGCGATAAAGGCGACAAGTTAGATCTTTATCGCTCTTCTGAGTATTTTGGAAGTTGCCTATTATTTGAAGATTATCAAGTTGCTTGTTTGATATATACTGACAACTTAAAGCAAAATATTTTTGCAAACGGAAAAATCACGCAAAGAAATGGTTGGTTTAATCAAAACCTATATATGGCAGACAGTAATCTTGAACCGCAAACGATATTTAATTTTACAGCTGATGGAAAACTTAAAATCACTAATGTCCAAAACCCTTATTCAAGCATTCAAGGAAATTATACTTTAAAAGACGGAGTTTTTATTTTTAATGGAAATAGAGTATTAACCCAAGAAAAAGTAAAGTTCATTTGGTATATTGATGATTATTTCAATAATTACAATGGTGTAGCAATCAAAAATGAGCAGTATTTTGCTGATATGGGAGCAAATAAACCAGCAGACCCAAATGAGCCTGGAGACCCAAATGAGCCTGGAGACACAAATGAACCTGAAAAAGAAGAATATGTGAATATTTCTATTAATAATTTGGGAGATAAAGAAGATTTTTCAATTAAAGTAGAAAAAGGTGCAAAAATTAAATTGCCAATTGATTTTAAAAAATTAGGCTACAAATTTGTTGGTTGGGAAACTTGGGGTGGTTATGATTTGGATATTGACTCTAGTAATAGTATCATAGCGGATAGAGATATAGAAATATATGCTAAGTGGGAGATTGTAACTTACACAATTTCTTATGACTCAAATGGCGGAGTTTTGGGAGAGAAAAAAGAGAGTTTTACAATACATGATTTGCCTTATACCTTGCCTATTGCCAGCAAAGAAACTTTAAATTTTGCAGGTTGGAAAGTGAATGGCGAAGATACCATTATTTCAAAAATTGATAAAGTTGAAAAAGACTTGAAAAATTATGAATTAACAGCTGTTTATGAAAATATTGAAAACGCCTTTGAATTTAAATATATTCCTACGCTAAATGGTTATGAACTTACAAAATATACAGGGAATGCAAGGGTTGTTGAAATTCCATCTTTATACAAAGGTGTTGATGTGAAAAGCATAGGAAATAGCGCATTTTCCAGCAATAAAAGTGTTTGCGATATAATATTGCCAGATACTTTAACAAAAATTGGTAGCGGTGCATTCTATAATTGCACTAGTCTTACAAATATCGCAATACCAAGAGGTGTAACAAAAATTGGTGATGATGATTATTTCATTGACGTGGGTGTATTCGATAATTGTACTAGCCTTACTAGTATTACGATACCTGATAGTGTTACTAATATTGGTAGACGTACATTCAGAAATTGTAAAAGTCTTACTGATATTACAATGCCTAATAGTGTAACAAACATTGGAACATATGCATTCTGTAATTGCACTAGTCTTGCTAGCATCACAATACCTAATAGCGTTACAACAATTGGCGGTGGTGCATTCTATAATTGCACTAGTCTTGCTAGCATCACAATACCAAATAGTGTTACAAACATTGGAACAGATGCATTCTATAATTGTACTAGTCTTGCTAGCATCACAATACCTAATAGCGTTACAACAATTGGCGGTGGTGCATTCTATAATTGCACTAGTCTTACTAGTATCACAATACCAAATAGTGTTACAAACATTGATAATAATGCATTCAAGAATTGTAATAACTTGAAAACGATATATGTTGAATCTGAAAAAATAGTTAATAGCACAGATATGGGGCATTGCTTGTTTGACTATGCAGATGATATTTACATGCCAGCAGATATTGAAATAACAAATAGTTTTTTTGATGTGGTATGTGAAAAAAAAGAAAATGTTATAGTAAATAATAAAGAATATTTTCATTTTAAAAGGAGATAGAAAATGAATAATAACACTGGCGTAAATCCAAACGAAGTTATTTTTCCCAAAAGAAGGTTAGATGCAAGCACTCTTAGGGTGTGGGTGGAAGAGGAGCATTTTAGTATTGAGACTTTTAAATGGGATGGAGGCGAATATCGTGCAGGGATACGGTGGAATGGCAAAGATGGCTCTCGTGGTTATCCAACAAGCAGGTGCAGACCAACTTGGTTTATTATACCTTCAGCAGTTGCACTGGAATACATAGAAAAAATATGCTCAGCGGAGCAAGTTGAAGAATTTAAATCCATAAGGTTTGGTAATAATTTTCAATAAAATTTAAAAAAATATAAAAATCCATAT
>CARFEX010000124.1 GCA_948971535.1 uncultured Eubacteriales bacterium
TAAACTGAGCATACCATGACTTAATGTAACAAAAAAAAGACGAGAATTCTCGTCTTTTAATTTACTTTTTAGCATTAAGGGTTGCTATTTCACTAATCAAATCTTCAAGCCTCTTGTTAATAGAAGCAAGTTCCTCTTCTGATTTTTCACTTTCCTTTACAGTTTCAGCTTTTGCTTTTAAAGCTTCAACCGCTTTCATTATTTCGTCACGTTCTGAATTGATTTCATTTTGATAGCTATCACCTAACATAACGTCACTAATTTCTGAATCTATAATCATCTTCATTTTATTGAGTTTATCTTCTTCGTCAGAAATCATTTTGCTTATTTTGGCTAGTGAATTGAGCTCTGAGTTTTCTTCCTTAGCTTTTGGAGCTGTTTTTTTGTAAGGATTTCTTTTTTGAGTTGAGCTATTTGTTGAAGTTGATTTACTTGGTCTACCTACACTTCTTTTAACAACTTCAGTCTTAGCATTCCCTTCTTCCTTTCTAGGACGACCTCTTTTTTTAGGCTCCTTTGGCATAACTTCTTCAGTAACAACCTTTTTAGGACGACCTCTACGTTTTACAGGTGCTTCTTCAATTTGTGTTACTTGTTCAATCTGCTCGTTTTGAGTGCTTTCTTCTTCATCGATATTGTCGTTAAATGAATTATTCGAAAGTGCTTGACTATTAGTGGTATTATTAAATACCTCTACTTCAGAATTATACTCTTCCACCTCAGGTTTATATTCTTCTATAATTGGTTGTTCTGTAGCTGTATTTTTAATATCATTCTCGTTAGAAGTATTATTATTTGCCAATACAAATGAACCAAAAGCTTTTTCATCACTAAGCTGTTCTTCTTTTATCTCTTGTTCAACTTTTGTTTCATTATCACTTGGGATACTAATGAGTGCTCCATTCATGTCATAGATATTTCCATCAATGTCATGGAAGAGTCCATTTGCATCATGGTAAGAGCCATCTTCATATATATAATTGCCTTGTTCGTCATACTTGCCTTGTGGCATGGTTGAATTTTGACTTTGAGCAAGGTTTTCACCATTATCAAGCATTGCTCTAAGAGTGTTGTTTTCATCTAACAATCTTTTAATTTGAGTTTGAACTATAATTAATTCTCTTTCATTTTGGTCACGTTGTGCTTTTAAATCTGCTTTTTCATCTTTTACAAGTCTTTCAGCTTTTGAATAAGCACTTTTCATAACTTTTTCATAGAAAGATTGATACTCAGCAACCATTGCATCTTGAACATTAGTTTTTGAATCTTCAAGTTGTTTTTTGTACCCAGCAACTTCCTTTTCAAGTTCTTCAGAAGAAATAGTATATCTTGTTTCTTCTTGGTCGTATTCTTGTTGAAGTGACTCCTGCTTAGCAATTTCTTGTTCTTGTTGTTTTCTTAAGAAACCAACTTCCATTCTGTTTGTTGTAGCTTCTTGTTGTGCTATAAGTTTGTTGATATTTTCTTTTGAAGCTTGAATTTTTCTTTGCAAATCTTTTTGTACATTTTCATAGTTACGTTTCAAAGCTTCTTTTTGAGCATCCACATGAGCAATCTTAGCAAGAGTGCTTGTTTTCTTATTTATAAAAGCTTCTGTTTCCCTCATAGCTCTTTCAAGAACTAGCGAGCCGTCAACTCCAGCTTCTTCAAAATTATACTCCACATATTCAACATCACTCTTCTTTGCATTCTCAAATTCTTCTTTCGCTTTTCTAGCACAGCTTTCGTAATATTCACGAAGTTGAGGATTTCCCTTTTCAATTTCTTTTTGAGTGAATAATAGGTCATAATCAATATATTGAGGAAGGTCAACGCATGCATTATTTAAAAATCTTGCAAAGATATGATACTTTTGATATATGTCGTCAAGATTTAATATCTTTTTCCCTCTGAGTGAAATTGCACCAATAATACCTATAATGATTACTAGCACTGGTATGAAAATGGCCATAGCGAATGAAATAGCGGTAAAGTTTGCACTAACGTTTATCTGATAAGCTATTGACAACAAGAGCATTACTATTGTCCAGATAGTTGTAGAAAAATTGAGGTTACGAATATTGTTAGTCCAGCCACTAGTCTTTAATGGCTTTTCAATCAAGTTTTCTACTGAAAGATATTCTGAAGGAGCTTTCTCTCTAAACAATATGTATTGTTGCCAGTTGTGAGCAATTCTTTTTGGACACTTGTTTACAAGTTCATTAAACTGTTTAATGTTAGACTGGTCAATACGTTTGTTTCTAAAAAGCCAGTTGTTAAGTTTATCTAAACTTCTATGCAATCTAGCTTCATAAGAAAAGGATGTTTTTAAAACAAACAATATAACCAAAAATAATTCAACAGCAATAGCTATAGCAAAAAGACCACCAAAGCCTAAAGCAGAAGTCATTTGAGTTAAAAACGTTTTAAGTGAACTTTCAAAATCACCGAGTAAAGAAAGCATAATTTCCTCCTT
>CARFEX010000125.1 GCA_948971535.1 uncultured Eubacteriales bacterium
AAAAAGGTCGATTACACCTTGAACTAAAACCTCATCATTAATATTACTATCAAATATTTCACTTAATTTAGCACTCATAACAAAAGGTTTTTCCTTAATAATTTTTAACCCATTTATTTTTTGTTTTATTTCATAAATATCTTTAAACAAAATTTCATTATCAAGAAGCGACCGCTCTTCCTCAGTCAAGCTTATTAATTCTAATTGTATTTTAAGGTCTTTAACATTTTCAATTTTTTCAAAATCTAAAAGTTTAAGTGCTTTGTGATAGCTGTTTCCTTGCATAATAGAAACTTCTCTAGACTGACTAGATAGATGAGTTTCTTTTTGCTCCTCTTCCTCTAAATTTAAAATTTTCGTTACTGAGTTCTTATAAGCTAATTTAGTAGAAGGCAAAAATTTATATTGAAAATTAAAATATTCTTTAATTTCATTTTCTATATTTTCATCTTGTTTCAAACTTATCGACATCTCTTTTTCTATTTTCACATCTTGAATTTGAGAAATATTATTAAACTCACAATCTTGAATTTTGACTGTTTCATCACAAAACAATCTTTCACATAAGCCTTGACCAAAAGCATAAAAAACAAATTGAAGATAGTTTGAAAGAGAGAATATATCATTTCCGTATAAATTTAATAGATTATCCTTTTCTTCACTACCAACTATATAGAGATGATTTTTAGCTCTAGTTAACGCAACGTAAAATATCATAATTTCATCAATAAACTCTCGTTTTTTATTGAGTAGTTTGCAAGCTGCAAATTGAGGAGATATACTTTTGATATTTTCTATATTATTATGAGCGAAAGTAGCTAATCCCAAATCTTTATTAATTATGTAATTTTTTCTAAGTGGTTTTTCAAGTTTTTCACCACAGCCAGCAAGCACAACTATAGGATATTCCAAGCCTTTTGTCGCATGAATTGTCGTGAGCAAAATTGCATCAGCACTACTATTATCACTGCCAAACTTTTTGTTATCCATTTTTGTTAAATAAGAAACTAAAAGTGCAATATCGTTATTAAACTCACTTGAAACTATTTCATGCATAAAATTTTGAACATAACGAAGTTTGTCTTCGCCATCTTCTTGATATAGAAGATAAGCATAATAATCCTTTTGATAGAAAAGCTTTTCTAAACCTCTATATATGCCAAACATTAAACAGTCATTTTTAAATTCATTTAACATACTTATGAAGTCTATAATTTTGCTGTTGGCTGAATTTATTATATATTCATATAGACTAGCAAAAGAGTTTTCCATTTGCATTTTAGCTAATTCATCTACACTAAAACCACCTATTTTAGATAACATGACTGATGCCAGTGCAATATCATCTTGCATAGTGATTGTTAAGTTAAGAAGATTTATAAGCATCGCTATTTCTGGCTGGTCTAAAATATTATTTTTGCTATCACAAATTACAGGAAAGCCATTTTTTATAAGAGCCTCATTAAGCTCCTCCATTAAAGCACTTCTCCCTCTAAAAAGAATAGCTATATCAGAAAAATTTGTTTTTCTATAGGTTTCTTCTTTTGGGTCATATATTTCAGTCTTCAATAATTCGTCTATCCTTGCAACGATTGCTTGAACTTCTTTTTCATTTTTATGATTAAATTCTAACGGTGCTTGCTTTACACTATAAACACCTTTTTGCTGCTCAGACTCTTCTCCATTGCAAGAAATAATATCAACGCGTACAGCAGGAAAACTTTGTATTTGAAATTTTGCTAAACCTTCTAACATTGAGGTCTTCTGATAATCTATTCCAACACTATTTTCAGTCATAATGCAAGAAAATATCTTATTTATAAAATCAAGAATTTTTTTGTCACTACGGAAATTACCTCGCAAAAATAATGCCTGAGAATTTTTATCAATGTCAAAATTTTTGATATCCTGTCTCATAATCTCCATTGTAGCATTTCGGAAACCATAAATACCTTGCTTTGGGTCACCAACCGCAATAAAGTTACCTTTGCCAGCAATGGGTTTTACTATTGCTTCCTGTATTCTATTTGTATCTTGATACTCATCAACAAAAATATAATCATAAGAGCTTTGCAATCTTTCAAGTACTTCTTTGTCATTCAAAAGTTTAAGGCTTTCTTCCTCAAGGTCTGCAAAGTCGAGTGCATCTATACTCTTCTTTTCTGCTAAATAGAAAGACTTAAATATTTTATATAGTTCAATAATAGCTTTTGCCAAAGTTCCATGTTTCATTTTTTGATAAAGATGTGTATCTAAAAAGTTATATTTGTTTTGCTCTTCTACAAAAGCTGTTATTTCTTTTCTAAATGCTCGCAACTTCGATTCCAGTTCTTGGTCTTTATTTTCTTTTTTCACTCTAGGTAGAAGAGGTATTTCTAAGCTTGAAACTAAATTTACACAAGTTTTGAAATCGTTTTTTAAGCTAAT
>CARFEX010000126.1:0-277 GCA_948971535.1 uncultured Eubacteriales bacterium
TATAATGCTAGTAGCGTCAAATAGAGGGTCTGAGATAAGTGTGACAAGACTAATCGCGATATAATATTCTTCACCAAATCCAAAAGCTATTTTGAATCCAAATAGGTAGATTAAAAGCATAAATATTCCGCCAACTATATTAATTGATTCATATTTAAAATTCTTAACAATACTAAAATCAAACTTGAATTTTTTAATATTAAATCCAAGCCAAACACAAACGTAAATAACCAAACAAATTAAATTTGCAAGCAATATTGCAAGTTCATTTTTTGTT
>CARFEX010000126.1:287-2406 GCA_948971535.1 uncultured Eubacteriales bacterium
AGTGCAGAAATGCTAACGCTTGCTACGTTTAAAATGATAAAACCTAAATTGCAAACATTTCCAAGATTATCTTTATTTTCAAAATAAAGTTTTTCAGAAATAATGTTGTTAATATGGCTTAAAAATAATTGACCAACTGCCATTAAAGTGAATATTCGGTATACACTAGGGTCTATATTCATAAATACTAAATATTGGTCTATAAAGATGGCAACAATAGCAAAAACAACAGCGCCAAAAATTATGCCTAGTATTATACCTGTATAAACGCAATTTTTATTAGTTTCTTTATTACCTCGAATGTTAGAAGCTGAAGCGAAGAAAGCTAAAAGAACGCTTGCAACAAACTGTAAAGGGTAGGTTATAGAAAAAATACCAGACAAAGCGGTGTTTCCTGTGATTATACCTAGCAAGAAAAATGTCAATACATTAAGAATTGAAAAAGCAAATGCTGTTAAAGAAATTGTAAAATATCGTTTCATAGTACAAATTTTATCATATCAAGAATTTTTTGTCAAAAAAAATAAAAAATATATCTATCTTAAAAATTTATAAGCTTAAAAAATATTCAATATTAAGTTATAAGATTTCATTTGTTAAAAATGATTTTTTCTTTCCTTTTTTATTAATAAATTCAATTTTATCTTTGCAATAAAAAACAGTTATTTGAGTAATTGCGTTGTATAAATTTTTACCAGTCACTCTCACACTTTCATAATCATTGCCATTGTTATAAAGCATAATTTGCTCATAACTCAAATTGCAGTTTTTCAAAAGTTCTTCAAGTTTTTTGTATCTAGTATGAGAGGTGTTGACTTCTTCAGCTTCGTCAATGTAAGGTTGCATTTCGGGATGAATAAAAGTATTGGTTTTATAGTAAAGTCCTTTTATTTCTTTGATGCTGTTTATATTATCATGCTTTTCAATAGAATAAAGTTTGTTAGCATTTACATCTAACAGGTTGATAGAAATTGAACCCCAAATAGAATATTTTTTCAAAAGTGCTCTAACTTCTTTCATATTTTTGCAAGTTAAAACAAGGCGTGCAAAAATCCAAGTAGGTAGGTTAGCATCAAAATTATATCTATCGTTATAAATATAATTTACAGACATCATAAGATTTTTTGTCGCAGAAAAAGTTGTGCCATGCAAACAAGAATAACAGCTTAAATCTAAGATTTTTTCATCTTCATATTGACATAAAAAAACTTTAATTTCTTCACTGCCATCTTCATTGTGAAAGATACCTTTTCTAGAATTTTCAACTACATACAAATCAGTGCATCTATCTTCATTTTTGTCATACAATTCGTATGCCGTAAGTGCCAAAAAATCAGAAATGCTACAATCAAATCCCTCCGTTCTTCCTCTGATTTCATCCAAAATAGTAGGGTGGTTTTTCTTTAAAATATTGATTATTTTTTCGATTTTATCACTACTAATAGATTTCAATTTTGATTTATTAAAATCTTTTTTGAAATATAAAGAAATTTGCTTATTGATTTCAAAATGATTGCCTTTCAAAATTTTAATTTTCATATTTTCAAACTCCAATTTAATTTTTTATTTATAGTTTTTTAATAAAATATTATTCTTCGCTTTTTTTAAGATTTTTGTCTTCAAGTTTTTTGGCTTCTTTACGTCTAAGATGAATTAAATAAAATGCAAGTGAAATAGAAATGACCATTACAGCACTCGAACAAGCGAAAATAATCTGAATACCATAATCGAATAGTTGACCACTAATAAGTACACCTATAGCCATACCGAGTTTGCCGACACCATAACGGATGTTTGCGAACGCAAATTGGTTTTCTTTACTGACTCTATTTATATAAACTCCGTCAGCAACATTTTCCCAAGCTCTGCTTACAAGTACTGAAATAAATATTCAAATTATAGCAACATAAAAATTGCCTGTTATTGCAATTAAAATGTAAAGTGTTAGGCGAAGTACAAACTTGCTTGCATAGGTGATATAGTCGTTTTTAAAATTTAATTTGTAAAGAGCCAAATATCCAAAACCATCGCCTAAAACAAAGGATGCAAAAATAAATATAGTTACATAGTTGATAGGAATGCCTAGCAAATTTTTAAGTAACAAAGTCATTAAGCCTAG
>CARFEX010000127.1 GCA_948971535.1 uncultured Eubacteriales bacterium
AAACTTGAACCAATAATTTTTAAACTTGGCACACTGATATCTTCTAAAATTTGATTACCCGATAAAAAATTATCACCAATTTCTAAAAGTTTTTGGAAACTTATACTACTCAACTTCTCATTATTAAATAAAAAGTTCTTCCCAATATTTTCAACATTAGGCAAGTCAATTTTTCTAAGAACATGATTTCTCTCTAAAAATCGATCATCAATCTCTGTAACATTTTTATTCGTTAATTCAACGATTTGTTTTTCCTCATTGATTTTGAGTACAATCTTTTCACTTTCCTTTGGTGTAATAATTAACTCTCGCAGCCCCTCTTCATCAACTTCATGAGTAAGAAAAATATCTTCTATTTCTCCAAAAGAGTCTAAGAATGAATCTCTAGCCCATCCGAATCTAGTAAATTGATAAAAAATATTTATAATCTTTTTTTCTTCAAGGTCAAACACATACTGGTCATCGATAAAAAGATACCTAGCTTTATTCTTTGCATATTTATCAACCACTTCACCATTTTGAACAATATAATTGTTTTCACAAACATGTATATTTTCTCTTTCAAGAATAGATTTGTACATTTTTCCATTTGTTGCAAGAACAAAATCATCAAGCCCAAAGTTTGACTTTCCATTCACCATTTGTATATTGTAAGTGTCAATAAATGCTTGATGCAACCCTTCAATAATATTATCGAGATTGTTGCTGAAAGTTGAATCGCAATGATTGACTGCATGATTATATCTATTCTTTATAGAGAGCGTCGAACTTTTCCCTTTAGAAAATTGTATAGAAATTACACTTGTGCCATATTCGTCCTGTCTTGTTGGATTTGTAAAGTTTTCTCTTTTTATCTCATCCACATTCTTTTTGACAGCAAACCAAACTCTATAATTATTTAGCCTTCCACCATTAAAAGTACAAAGCATTTCTCCAGGAGAATAAAATTTTTTGTAAGACTGCACTTCCTCTTCGGTTTTGCATTCTGGATAAAGAATATAGCCCGCATCATCAAACAACTCCTCTGGCGTTTTTGTTTGGACAATTTCTTTAACATCTTTCTCAACATCAATAAAACTATAGATATAAGCCTTAAATTCGTCCACAGCCTTTTGCAATATAATGCTATCATACAAACATCTTGAAGGTGCGAACTTCAATGATATTATCTCAGATAGCAAACCTTCCTGCTCGAGCAATGTAGGAAAAAGCTCTCTACAAAGTTTTGCAAAATTTTCACCATAATGCTTTTTAATAAATTTTAAGTCTTTATTATCCATAATATCCTCTTTTGTTATTTTATCATAGCATTTTAGTTATGTCAATATTGACTTCTCATATAGACTGAAAAAGCAAATAATTAGTTCTTTTTTACCCTCACTCAAATATTGAAAATATAAAAAACTATCTATCCTTGCTGTCTATAATAATTGTTACTGGGCCGTCATTAAATTGTTCAATTTTCATATCTGCACCAAAAACACCAGTTTTAACTGTTAAGCCCAAATTAATCAATTTATTTTTCACACTTTCAAAACGTGAGTTTGCAATAGCTGGAACTTCCGCATCAAAAAAACTAGGACGATTACCATGCCTACAATCGGCGAAAAGTGTAAACTGACTAATAAGCAAGATTTCACCTTTAATATCAAAAAGTGATAAATTCATCTTGCCATTCTCATCTTCAAAGACTCGAAGTCCTGAAACTTTTTTGACGATATAATCTTCGTCAATATCACAGTCACCCTTGCCAACACCCAAATAAACAGCAAAGCCATTTTCTATTTCCGAAACAAGTTCGCCGTCAACACTTAACCTTGCATACTTAACTCTTTGAACAACCGCTTTCATTTTATCTCCCTAAAAATTAAAAAATCTATTTAAATTATAACATTTTCTTTTTTATCTAGCAATCAATAAAAACATTTTCTTTTTCATCTCGCACCAATAAATTTTAATTCCAAATTTAATACAACAAAAATAAAAAATAATAGAATTTTCGCCTATTATTTTTTTATATTGATATTAATAATATTTATAAACCCAAAATCTTTCTACGTAATTCTTGATACTCTTCTTGTGTAATGAGGTCGTCTTCTCTCATTTTTTCAAGCTTTTTTAATTGTGAAGCCTTTTTATCAAGTTCAGAAGTGGAAGAAAAAGCATTTCTAATTCCATTGACAGTATTATTAGCACCTTCTTTTACAGTTTGCGAAAAAGGTTTATCATTTTTTGCATAATTACCTTCTTGTATATTTTTGATATAATTATCAACTAAAAATGTACAAATAAGTGCAAGGATTAGACCAATTATTGTTGGAGATAACATGATTGAAACAAATATACCCCAGCCAAGTAAACTACCTCTATTTT
>CARFEX010000128.1 GCA_948971535.1 uncultured Eubacteriales bacterium
CAATTTTTATCTTAAATTATGGCTAAAACCCTTTTAAATAAAGGGAATTAGCATTTATAAATGGTATAAATTATTTTATTAAATTTTTTTAAAAAAATAGTTAATTTATTTGCAATATTACATAAAAAGCTATATAATGAGTACGTTGATTTAAAAGGATAGGAAAATGGATTTATTTAAAAAAACACAAGGTGTGCACAATTATGACCAAATTCAAGATGCGGGGTGTTACCCATATTTTCATGCGCTTTCATCAGGACAGGATACAGTTGTTCAGATGTGCGGACATGAAACAATTATGATTGGTTCAAATAATTATCTTGGACTTACTTCTCACCCAGAGGTTATCAAGGCAGGAGTAGAGGCTCTTAAAAAATACGGTTCAGGCTGTTCAGGTTCAAGATTTTTGAATGGTACACTTGATTTGCATATACAACTAGAAAAAGAACTCGCAAAATTCTTGCATAAAGAAGCAGTGATAACTTTTAGTACTGGTTTTCAGTCAAATCTTGGAATTATAAGTGCTATAGTAGGTCGAAATGACTATATACTATGCGACAAGGAAAACCATGCTTCAATATATGATGGCTGCAAGCTTAGTTACGGCAAAATGGTGCGCTATAGCCATAGCGATATGAATGATTTAGAACGTAAACTTAAAGAAATTCCAGATACTGCAGGTATACTTATAGTTACTGACGGCGTGTTTAGCATGGGCGGAGATATTTGCAAACTTCCAGAGATTGTGACTCTTGCGAAAAAGTATGGCGCAAGAGTTATGGTCGATGATGCCCACGGGCTTGGTGTTCTTGGCAAGCATGGAAGAGGAACGGCGGAACATTTTAACCTTGAAAAAGAAGTTGACATAATAATGGGAACTTTCTCAAAATCGCTAGCAAGTCTTGGCGGCTATATGGCAGCAGATAAGAGAGTTATTGAATATGTTAAACATACTTCTCGTCCATATATTTTCTCGGCAAGTATCACACCAGCCTCAGTAGCAAGTGCTCTTGCAGCACTTCAGATTTTGGAGCGTGAGCCCGAGCGAGTAAAAGCACTTCGTGACATCAGCGACTATATGAGAAAGGGACTTAAAAAACTCGGTGTCAAGATTATTGATAGCACCACACCAATAATACCTATATATACATTTGACGATATGAAAGCTTTTCAAGCATGCAAGATGCTGTTAGAGCGAGGAGTGTATGTTAACCCAGTTATAACTCCCGCAACACCTCCAGGAATGGCACTTCTTCGAACAAGTTATACAGCAACTCACACACGTGAGCAAATGGATAAAGCAATGAAGGCTATCAAGGAGGTTCTAGATATTCTGGGAATATAAAAATCAGGGCAGTTTTGCTCTGTTTTATTTTATAAACAATGTCAACATAAAAAATAGCTCTGTTTTTATAAAAAAATAATAATAAGCAAAATTATTACTTATGTTAAAAAGGTTGAAAAGCTCTTGCTAATAAAAAAATGATATGTTATTATTTTAAATATGAAAGTAGTAGCAGGAAAATATAAAGGAAGAGTTTTATTGGAAAATAAGTTTGAACATATCAGACCAACAGCAGATATGGTTAAACAAGCACTGTTTAATAAGTTGGCATTTGTGATAGAGGATGCGGTTGTATTAGATTTATTTTGTGGTACAGGAGCCATAGGTATTGAAGCCTTATCAAGGGGTGCAAAAGAAGCTATATTTGTTGATAAAGATAGTAGAAGTATAGCACAAACAAAAGCTAATTTAAAAAAGATAAATATTGACGCCAAAATAATGCATTTTGGCTACCTTGATGCGCTAGAAATTTTAAAAGAAAAAAAGTTTGATATTATCTTTTTGGATCCGCCATACAAAAGTGGATTTTATACAAAAGCATTGCAGAAAATTGCACAGCTTAATATGCTTTCAGAAGAGGGGATAGTAGTTTGTGAGCACGCAAAAGATGAAAAAATCGATTTTGAACCATTTGAAATACAAACACAAAAGAAATATGGAAGCAAAATGTTGACCTTTTTAATTAAGCATGAATAACCCATGCTTTTTTTAGTTTAAAAGTTTAAAAAAATATTTACAAAATATTTACAAATGCATATAAGATAATATTGTGACAGAAGAATATACCATAGACCAAAGAAAGAAGCTTTTTGCTTTAATAGATAAATTTGCAAATGAACAGCAAAATATTTTTGATGTTAAAAACCTTTGTGAAATTATTTTATATAATTCGCCATATTTGCCAATGCGTGAATATATATCAAGCATATATGATTATCCTCACTTTATTCAAATTAAACC
>CARFEX010000129.1:0-762 GCA_948971535.1 uncultured Eubacteriales bacterium
CGTGTGCTCTTCCGATCTGCTTGCAACTTTTGTATTTTGTTTAAGAATGTGAGCATTTAAAGTTGAAAGCATAGTATATAATATTTATTTAAGTAGAATGTTGTGATAAAAACAAACTAAAATCATGCAAAAACATCTTCATCGCTATATTTTGATATAAAATCAAGGTATTTTGTAACTGTAGTTTGGTTAATAGGAGAAAAATAGTGATAGGTTAAAGCAACATTAAAGCCAAACCTAGATAAAAGCTTAAGAGTGTGGACATGTCCATGAATTGTTAAACAATCTTTTGCATGGTTAGTAGGTTTATGAGTTAAATAAACTTTTTGACCTAAAACCTTTTCATCTAGATAAATTCCGTTTTCAATAACCTCATGAAAGCCTAGAGAAATAAGTTTTTTTCTAAATTCTTGAAAATTTTCTTTAAAATCTCTTTTTTCATAGTTGCCACAAATTAGAGTGACTTTTCCATTTAGTTTTTTAATAATTTCATAATCACCAAAGTCGCCAATATGGTAAACTATGTCATTAGTGGAGACTGTATTGTTCCAACGTCTAATAATTTCACGATTCATTTCTTCAACAGTTTTGAATGGAACTTGTTTTGTTCTTATTTTATTTTCATGACCAAAGTGTGTGTCTGAAATAAAGAAAATCTGTGGTTTAGTATAATAATTTTTATTTGAACTAACTGCTTCCAAAAAGTGTTTCCAAACCTCAAAATGCTTTGGTATGTCGATAATGTAATTTACTTTTCTATCT
>CARFEX010000129.1:772-2287 GCA_948971535.1 uncultured Eubacteriales bacterium
TCTTTTGTTGTAAATTTGTCTTGCAATAAAAGATATGCTATGGGACCTATGTCATAAATTTCTTTTTTGCCTAGATTTTCTTCAGTATGAATAAACCTGTTCATCAAGTTTTGTAAATATTTTACAACATTGTTTGATTTTGTGTTGTTAGAAAACTCATAAATAGAGGTAACAAAAACACGAGCCATATAAGAAGGGAATACAGTAAAATTAACTTTGGATTGAATAACAATATTAAAAGCATCTTCATCCTTTCTAAAATTTGAATCATTAAATTTGTCTAATAAAATGTTGCCAGTTCCTAACCATATTATATTTGTGTTTTCGGCTATCTCAGGTGAGATTTTCAAAGCCATTGCAATATTGGTCAAAGTTCCAAGACAGCATATATATAAGTTTTTATATCTCTTTGCAGAAGAAATGATTTTTTTGACTGCATCATTATTCTCGTTGTAACCCTCACTAATAAAGCCTTCACAGCCTTTAAATACAAAAGGATTTTCATTTGTGTTTTTTATGCCCATAAGTCTTAGAAGTCTATTAGCTTCATTTTTACTATCTATTACACTATCTTTTATGCTTAAATTTCTTTGCCATGAAACTCGAAAAGGCTCTATAGTTATGCCTAAAACATCTAGTTTTTCTCTGCAAGACAATGCGTATGCAATAGCAAATTGGTCATCAATTTCATTTGCAACATCGGAGTCAATTATAACTTTTAATTTTTTGTTTTTCATGCTTCACCTCTTTAGAAACTCGATTTGAAGATATATTACCACAAAAAATTATAAAAAGCAAAAAAAAGAGCTTTTTATTTTAGGCTCTTATTATAGTTTAATTTTAATGTTAACTATTTAAATCGATATTCAACTCAAGATTTTCAATAAATGTTTTAGGAACAGACGCAAAAGCTGATATAGATGCCTCTGGATTTACAGCATCATTTTTATCATTCATGTCATCCAAGTTTTTCAAAGTGCTATTTAGTATAATTGAGGTAATGATAGCAAATAGCACTACGATTACTATAATAGAAATCGCAATAATATTTTTCAAGTTTTTTGATTTTTTTTGTTCTTCTTCCATTTTTTACCTTTTGTTAGTTTTGCTCGGAACTTTTCAATTTGATTATAGCACTTGTCAATAGTTTTTGTCCACAATTTTCCGATAGTAAACATTTCAAGAAGTAAAAAGAAGAGGAATTCTATCAAAACAAAAATTCTAAACTCTCCATAATTGAGGTTTAAATTGACAAAAAATAAAATAATTCCCGATAAAACAGTTGAAATAAAGTAAAAAACTTGTGTAAAAAACTTATTTCGCTTAAAAAAACATGATAAAAGATAGGCGAAATTAAATAACAGTCCACAGCCAAAACCAATCAAAGCTATTACTAAAATCAATAAAGTTTGATTTTGTGTTGGGTATAACATTATTTAAATATCCTCTTTAATAGTGGAGTTTTATTATTTGTTGAAGAAGAAAACTTGATATTGCCGATTTTTCCACTAAAAG
>CARFEX010000130.1 GCA_948971535.1 uncultured Eubacteriales bacterium
CTTATATTTTTTTATTTCCTAAATTTTAAAATTATAAATGCTAAAGCTTTAAGCTCTATATTATAGATATATTTACTTATATAATAATTATATATAATATATATTTAGAATTTCAAAATTTATAAGTTTATGACTAATCACTTTTTATACGACTTTAAAACAATATATTTTATAGTTTTCTAGACTAAAATGCACCTAAAACTTTTAAGAAAACTAAATATAGTAAAAGTAAATAAAAATACACCACATTAAATGGTGTACTTTTGCTATGGTGGAGAATAACGGAATCGAACCGTTGACCTCCTGCTTGCAAGGCAGGCGCTCTAGCCAGCTGAGCTAATCCCCCAAATCAAGTTTGCGTTGTTAGATTATCATATTTATTTTCATTTGTCAACAATTTTAATTAGAAAAAATAAATTTTTTATATTATTTATCGATTATTAAATTTAATATGCTTTGACTTCTATCAATTAAAAAAGAGGGATGCACCCTCTTTTTTCCAATATCAAATTTTTTACATTCCCATTTCATCTATTATTTCAGCACTTTTACCAAAATTTATTGAAATAAATTTCACGGTTCCATCTTCAGCAGATTTATTTGAAGAAAATTTAGCAATTTCGGTTTCACCAAATGTTTTTACACCATTATCTTCTCCAGCAATAAGCACCTTTGTGCCACTATACTGATAAAAACCGCCACCTATGTCTTTGCTTTCGCCAATAGCAACATAAAGTTCGTCACCATTTATTTTCTCAACACCTTTTACTAACTCTTTGTTGTCCTTGCCTACGAAAGTCACAGAATTGAAACTATAAACTAAATCTAAAACATCTTTGTTGTTTTCATTAAGCATATCTGCAAACTTAACAAAATCAACAGCTTCATAGTCATTACAATTTGAGATAAACTCATTAATAAGGTCATTTGTTTTAGTTTCCATTGAAATAGAAGAAATAATATTTTTTGTATCTTCACCAATAGTTTGTGTTGCACTCGCACGTACTGTAAGCATACCAGTATTGCCATCTTTATCTGCTTTATCATACTTAATATACTCAACACTAACGATTTCGCCTACAACCTTGCCAGCCTCATTATCACCAAAAGCCTCTTTGATAACACTGCCAGACTCACCAGCAAGTTTGGTATTCAAATCATCTACATTTGGAACTTTTAATTCAGTATCGGGATTTGTAGGATTTTCAGGTGTAGTTGTTCCATTATTATTGCTATCATTTCCTTGATTACCATTATTGGTACTCATAGTTTGAGCATTAACAGGCACTACTACACTTGGCACAGCAATTCCTAATGCCAAACCTGACAATACTATAGCATCAGTAACTTTATGAGCTTTGATAAAACCGAAAAAACCACCGCCTGCGTCTGCAGTTCTTTGTGCATATTTACTTTTATTTTCACTATTTAATCTATCCATGGATTACCTCCCTGTTTTCAAACATATTATACGCAAAATATATACATTTGTCAATACTCATTTTTTAAAGAATATTAAATTTTATCCAATTTTACATATTTTTAATGCAATTATATGCTATTCTTGTGGTTTTTCATCCAAATAAGAAGCAGAAAGGTCGGCTAAATGCAACAAAAAGCACACTGGATAACGATAATAAACATCTTTTATACTATATGAGCCGCCCTTAACTCTTGCGTCATATTCTCCCATATGCCAATTAATAGCAAGAGCCTCTTCACGAGTTAGCTTCATAAATGCAGAAAGAATGTAAACAGACTTTTCTCCATGGCCATAAGGTAAACTATCTTCCACTTTAAAATATGGTTTTTGCTCCCATCTTCCATCGATTTTTACATTTCTAACATCTTCAACATAAAAATCAACTTTGCATACGTCATGAAGCAGACCCATAATGGCTACACTTTCACGACTTACCTTTTCATCCCAATTTTCACCAAACTCACTTTCAAGTATTTTAATAAAGCGCTTGTAAACATTGATAGAATGTTGACACAAACCGCCCCTATAAGAAGAATGCATTCTTGTACTTGCAGGTGCTACAAAAAAATCAGATTTTTCAAGCCATTCCACAAGTTTATCAGCACCATCCCTATCTATATTATCATAAAAAATATCTAAAAACTCATCTCTTGCATCCATAATAAAACTCCTTAAAATAATTATATAACAAAACAGTTGATAAAATCTAATAAAATCATTAAATTTTTAAACTTTAAAAGTTGGACAACTTTATATTTTATAAAAATAAAAAATCTAAGTTGTTTGTATGTTATAAATATTCAA
>CARFEX010000131.1 GCA_948971535.1 uncultured Eubacteriales bacterium
TTATAGTCTGCTTATCTTATATTTTCTCAATTGTTATTATTCTTTTTCATTATACTCAGTACTTGTTGCATTAAAGATATCATAATTTTTATCAAAATCATTTTTAATTTCATCAAAGAAATATAAAAATTCTTTTAAATTTAAGTTTCCAATTCTGTTATCATTGAGAAGCATTATTCCACCATCAACTTTTTTTAAGTCTAACAAAGATTTTTAATCAAATCAATAGCAAATTTTAAATTAATAGATAATTTAAATAAATCAAAAAAAGCGGGATTTAGTTTAGCCCACTTTTTTATTATTTTCTTTCTGCTCAAATTTCTCTATTTGAGGTTCTACATTATCAAGTTCAATAAAGTTATCTGTAACTATTATTTTCTTGATATCTTTATGGCTTGGAGTGTCATACATAAGTTTTGTCATTTTGCTTTCAATTATTGTACGCAGTCCTCTTGCTCCAGTTTTGAGTTCCATAGATTTTTTTGCTATAGCTCTTACTGCGTCCTCTGTGAATTCAATTTCAATTCCATCAATTTTAAACATAAGCTTATACTGTTTTACTATTGAGTTTTTTGGCTCTGTCAAGATATGAACCAGTGCTTCTTCATCAAGTTCTTTTAGACCTACCATAACTGGCAATCTTCCTACAAATTCTGGAATAAGTCCAAACTGAATAAGGTCATTTGGTTGCATTTCTTTTACATAATCTATATTTTTCTGTTCATCCTCTGACTTTATATTTGCATTAAATCCAAGAGTTGTATTTTCAAGTCTGCTTTCTATTATCTTATCCATACCAACGAAAGCTCCTCCACAAATAAACAATATGTTTGTTGTGTCTATTTGTAGCATTTCTTGATTTGGATGTTTACGGCCTCCTTGCGGTGGAACAGATGCCACTGTACTTTCCATAATCTTAAGAAGTGCTTGTTGCACACCTTCTCCAGCAACATCTCTTGTTATGGAAACATTCTTTGTCTTTTTTGCTATTTTGTCAATTTCATCGATATAGATAATTCCACGTTGCGCCTTTGCTATATCATAATCTGCATTTTGAATAAGTTTCAATAAAATGTTTTCTACGTCATCGCCGACATAACCTGCTTCTGTCAAGGTAGTTGCATCTGCCGCTGCAAATGGAACTTTTAAAATCCTTGCAAGCGTTTTTGCAAGCAAAGTTTTTCCTGACCCTGTTGGCCCGACCATAAGAATATTGCTTTTTTCAAGCTCAACATCTTGAGCTTGTGCAGAAATTTTACCAAAATTGTAATTCAGTCTTTTATAATGGTTATATACCGCTACGGCTAAAACCTGCTTTGCATCATTTTGCCCTACGATATATTCATCCAATTTTTCTTTTATCTCTTGTGGAGTTGGAAGTTCTATCTTTTCAAAATCGGTAGATTTATTAACTTCACTCATTATATCCTTGCATATTGCAACACATTCATCGCAAATGTAAGCTTCACCGCCTGGGCTCGCTATTAGTTTTTTTGCATCTTTTTGAGCTTTACCGCAAAATGAACATTTACATTCCATTTCGTCCACGAAATACCTCCTCTAATTTCTAGCGCTTAACATTTCTCTTTATTTTCTTGAAACGAAAATTTCGTCTATTACACCATAAGTTTTTGCTTCTTCTGCGGTCATATAATTATCTCTATCAGTATCTTTTTCAATCACATCTATTGGCTTGCCTGTATTTTCACTTAGCATACGATTGAGGTCAGCTTTAATTTTTTGAATATGATTTGCCTGTATTTGAATGTCACTTGCTTGACCTTGTGCACCGCCGAGTGGTTGATGTATCATTATTTCACTATTTGGAAGAGCAAATCTTTTACCCTTTGTTCCACCAGCCAATAAGAAAGCTCCCATTGATGCTGCACGTCCAACACAAATAGTTGAAACATCACATTTGATATATCTCATTGTATCATAAATTGCAAGACCTGCACTTACACTCCCGCCTGGGCTATTGATATAAATAAATATATCTTTATTTGGGTTCTTTCCTTCAAGATAGATGAGCTGAGCGACTACTATATTTGCTAGATTATCATCAACCTCTCCGTTCAAGAAAATTATGCGGTCTTCAAGTAATCTTGAATATATATCATAAGACCTTTCAGAAGAGCCGTTTTGGTCAACAACCATAGGTATCAACATAAAATATCCTCCCTATAAACCATAATTTTTATTCATA
>CARFEX010000132.1:0-383 GCA_948971535.1 uncultured Eubacteriales bacterium
ATCATGATGAAGAAAGCTGTCAAGATTATTTTTATAATAAGTTTGCTGATTTTTATTGCAGGTACTGCCTGCATTGGGTTTTACATTGCATCAATTTATTCAAATGCTAGTAAAGCTGAACTAAATGAAGAAAAACTTACCTCACCTAGTCTTGCTATTGAGCTATATGATGCCGAAAACAAGGCTATTAAAGAAGAAAATATGTTCAATGGTAAATATGTCAAATACTCTGAACTTCAGCCTCATACTATTGATGCCTTTGTTTCTATAGAGGACAAAAACTTTTTTGAACATGACGGAGTAAACTACAAACGTATAGGAAAAGCTATGCTAAACAATTTAAAAAGTCGTTCGTTAAAGGAAGGTGCGTCAACAATTACTCA
>CARFEX010000132.1:393-2205 GCA_948971535.1 uncultured Eubacteriales bacterium
CTAATTAAAAACACTCACCTTTCCAGCGAAAAAACTTTTAAACGTAAAATTCAAGAGATTGCTTTAAGCAAAAAACTTGAAAAAAAATTTAACAAAGAAGATATCATGGAGCAATATCTCAACATTATCTATTTTGGAAACAATTGTTATGGAATTGAAAGTGCTTCTAATTATTATTTTTCTAAGTCAGCCAAAGACCTTGATATTGCCCAGTCTGCTATGCTTGCTGGCATGATTAAATCTCCTAGTCGCTACTGCCCTATTTCTCATTCTGAAAATAGTAAAAAACGAAGAAACTTGGTTATTTCAGAAATGCAAAAAGACAATAAAATTTCAGTTCAAGATGCACAAGGAGCTTTAAACAAAGATTTAGAATTAAATCTTAACCATGAAAAGAAAAACAAACTTAATTCATACTCTCAAGCTTGTATAGAAGAGGCCAAATCAATTTTAGGTTTACCTGCAAGACAGATTGCATTGCAAGGTTATAAAATTTATTCTTATCAAGACCAAGAAAAACAGGCATTACTTGAACGCAGCTTTGATGCTAGTAATATTGATGACGACTATGCAGGAATTATTATTGATAACAATAGACACTCAATAGTATCTTTTGTTGGAAATAGTGCTTATAGCATACTTTCGTCAAAAAGACAGCCTGGCTCTTGTATGAAACCGCTTCTTGTTTATGCTCCTGCATTAAATGAAGATGTTATCTACCCTAGCACTCAATTATTGGATGAAAAAACTACCATAGCTGGTTATAACCCTAAAAATATTGGTGAGGTTTATAGAGGTTATGTCAGTGCGAGAGATGCATTGTCAAAATCAATCAACATTCCCGCTGTTAAAGTTTTATCTTATGTCGGAATTGATAAAGCAAAAAGCTATGTTGAAAATATGGATATAAACTTTGTTTCTGAGGATGACAACTATGCTCTTGCTCTTGGTGGAATGACTTACGGAACTAATATAGTAAAACTTGCTGGTGCGTATTCAACTTTTGCTAATGAAGGACGATTTGCCACACCAAGATTTATTTCTTACATAACCGACAAAAACAATCGAATTGTATATATTCACAAACCTAATGAAAAGCAGGTATTTAGAGAAGATAGTGCTTATCTTATGAATGATATGCTAAGAACATGTGCTAAGGAAGGCACTGCAAAAAGGCTTGCTGGGATAGACAAAGATATTGCATCAAAAACAGGGACTGTTGGAAAACCTAATTCAAAACAAAATCTCGATGCTTGGAACATATCTTACACTCGTGACACCACATGTGGAGTTTGGATAGGAAATCTTGATAACAATGCTATATCCTATGCAGGAGGCAACCAGCCAACGGAAATCGCAAAATCTGTGTTTACTGAAATTGAAGATAAATCAACCTTTAAAAAACCTGATAGTATCGTGGAACGTAAAATTGACACCACTGAGTTAAGTGAAAATCACCGTGTAGCATTAGCTAGTGTTTACACTCCAGAGAGATACACCCAAAATGAAATTTTTTCTCAATTTAATCTCCCATCAGATATATCAAACAAATGGACAAAAATTGGCGAGCCAGAATACCGAAGTAAAATTGAAGGCGACAAACTGCTTTTGACACTTGAATGCAAACCTTATCTTTCTTACGATATATATTTTGGTGGATTGAAAGAAAAAGATAAAGTTTTTTCAGTCAATAGCAAAAATGGCAAACAACTAATTTCACTTATTATGCCTAGTGATAAAGAAAAGGTCTTTATTCGCTCTTATTTCACTGATAATGATAACTCAGATAATGAAAATTTTACTGAATTTGAA
>CARFEX010000133.1 GCA_948971535.1 uncultured Eubacteriales bacterium
AATTATTACGACAATTAAGAAGTACCACCACCTCATTTTTGTCATACCTGCAACCATACACAAGGCGTCATCAGGAAAAGCAGGAAAAATAAACATAAGAGGTAAGAATATTTTGCTTTTGAAATCTATCAAGTCCTGAGCTTTCTTTAAGCTTTGTTCTCCAACAATTTTTTTGGCTATTTTTTCGCTTCCAAATCGTCCTATGAGAAACATGGAGAAGCTTGACAGTATTACTCCTGAAGCTGAAATTGCGAAGCCCTTAAGAGCTCCAAATAAAATCACAGACACAACAATAAAGGTCATTGACGTTGCAGGAATAAAGCAAAGCAACGAAGTAACAGCTATTTGCAGCAAGAGGAAGACTAACCACCCCCACACGCCGCACTTCTCAACTATTGCTCTGATACCCTCTACGCTTGTTATTCCAAAATGTTTAAGTATAAAGTAAAGCCCAACAACAAAAACTGCAAGACAAACTATTGTTAGAGCTCCGATTATAATTTTCTTTTTCATGCGTCCCTCACACTGAAACCATTGTCAATAAGCCACTTCTTTTGTGCGTCAGTTAGGTCTAAGATACAAACGTGGTAATAAGCTAAACCATTTGAGGAATATAAATCTCTCGAAATTTTAACCCACCCCATATCTTCAAGTTCGTACTCTTCTTTGTGAAAACAATAATAAGCAACAGTGCTGTGTTCCATGAAATCACAACCGAAAAAGTTGCCATTTCTGTCTAACCAACCTGTTTTATATTTGTTGTTGACATAATATTTTCTAAAAGGCAAATCTTCGTAATTTTCAACCTCAAATATTTCATCATCAGGACGTGGTTCGTAATCGTGCCAACCTCCCTTTTGATTTACCAATCTATTGCCTTGTATTTCCCAAAAGCCATTAAAGTTGGTAGTGCCGTCGCCATATCTTGAAAACTCTGCTAAATATTTCTTCATAGACTTTCTCCTTTCTTTGTGCGGTCTAAAATTCCTTGTAAAACACAAAATGCCAACCATTTACCATTTTTATCGTATGCGGCGTGTTTATTTGCTTGAGTTTCTATTCCATTGCATACTTGTTTGGCTATTTCTTCATATCTCAACTTATACATATCTCTGTAATAATTAAGAGTCGATTGTTTTGCCTCAAGGCTCCCATTTATCAGGTTTATTTCCTTGTCTTTTTCTTTAAGTTGTCGCTGTAGGTCTTTAACTATTTCTTCAAGGTCGCTTTCGTAAGCCTTATAATCATAAGTTGGAATTTGTGCTCTCAACTTTTCATTTTCTGCTTTAAGTTCTGAATAAGCTTGAATTTTTAAGTCATCAAGTTTCATTTCTAAATCTTCTACAGCTTCGCCTTTTCTTAAAAGGTCTTTATCTATACAAATTTGAACCAACACAGGGTCTAGAAATCTTTTATTTTGGTTAATCAATATTTCTAGTAACTCAATATTAGTTTTGTTTTTATATTCATTTGCATAGCAGTCTGGCATATCTGCCTTTCCATAAGGTGTATCAATTCTCATTATGATTTATCTCCTCCACATAGCACCACGACTGCGGTGGCTTTTTTAACCAATTTAGACATACCCACTCAGTGCTGCACTCTCCAAAAGCTCTGTAAGCTTCTTGTTCCTCTTCACTAATACACTCTGTACCAACAGGACAACTAGGACAATAAGGGCACTCAGGGCTTATGCAAGGCTTCTTAAATTCTCTTATATCTTTTGGCTTATCATAAACAATAAGGTCTTCAAAATTCCAAATATAGCCAACTCCACCCAAACCTTTTACATAGTCATACACTTGCTTAGGTGTAAGACACAAAGATTCCAAATCTTTGTTTTTTAGCATTGAATCAATATATTTGTCAGGTCGCTCAAACACATAACCGTCGTCGTCTTTTAGTTGATACACGCCGTCATCAATAAAGTTTTCATAACCCAAGTTATCTTGCTTATAATAAGGCACTGCACTACACCTAAATTCATCAATGCTCTTCAAAGTAAACTCTGCGACCACTTTACCTCGACCAATAAGAGTGTAAGCATAATTATCAAACGCCTTACAAAGACATACTCTTTTTTTAGTTTCATAAATGTATACCTTGCATGGCAATTTGCAGGTCGGCTTAGTTTTTCTAAGCTCGCCTGTTTTTTTGCCTGAGATAACATTTTCAG
>CARFEX010000134.1 GCA_948971535.1 uncultured Eubacteriales bacterium
GTCTAGGCTTATTAGAATGGCTATTCTCTTTATTATCTATGCTCCTACTCTTTCTATCGCTCCTATTGATGAATTTGGTGCTTTTAAAAAGTGGAGAAGTGATTTCATTCAACAAACTTTAATGGCTTTTGGCTCTATTCTTGGTATGAACCTCTTCTTCCTTATTTTGCCGTATTTATCTAATATATCTTTCTTTGGTTGGACTTTCATTGACTCTCTTGTTAATGTCTTTATGGTAATTATTGGTCTTGCTATGATTAAGGAACTTATAGGGTTCATTTCTGGGCTTGTCGGTGGCGCTGATGCTCTTAAAATTGGTGAGGGATTCCAAAAAGAAGCTAAAGATAAGGGTATCGGTAAGGTCGTTGCTGGTATGGGTGCTGGTGTGGCTAGATTGGCTATGGCTCCTGTAAAAGCCCTTACTAAGCAAGGTTGGAACCTTCATAAAGCTGATAAAGAAAAGAAAATGTCAGAAAAATACGATAAATTAAATCAAGATATGTTGAATGATTCTGGTTTTGAAAATAAGGAAGAGCTAGATAAAACTCGTGAAAAATTTAGCAGCTTCGAAAATGCTGATGAAGCTGGACAGGCTGCTTTTGATAAAGCTTTAGCCGATGGTTACGATGTAGATACGGCATATAATGCAAAAAATGAAGCAGAAAAAGAATTTAAAAAACTTAAGAAATTTGATGAGGCTGGAGGAGAAGAAACTTATAATAGAAGAGCTGAAATTTCTAAAAATGCAACTGAACGCATGAACAAAATCGCAGAAGCTAACCACTTTGAAAAGAACGAGAATGGAGAATGGGTTGCTACAAAATCAGGTGTAAAAGCAGAACTGGCAAATTCTTTCAGAGAAGGAGCTGGTGTTCTTAAAAAAGCACTTTTGGATGGTATTGGACCTGCATTACAACTTGATGGACTAAAAGGCATCTTCCAAGCTATGGATAATGTGAAACGTGATAAAGACGGAAATGTTGTTGGCGAATCTTGGAAAACTAAACAATATGCTAAAGAAGATTTTGCTATTATGGAAGCAAAAGCCAATAGACCTAAATTCTATAATAGAGCTTATTGGAATGAAGAGAATAAGACTTTAAGACGTGCAGAGAAAGATATGAATTTGAATGAAGCATTCCCAATCAAAAGCGGTATTAATAGAAATATTGATGTTAAACAAGATGCTGCTAAAGATACAGCTAAGAATACAAAAGATATGTCTACTTCTATGACTAATCTAAATAATTCAATTGGAGAGATGAAAGGATCTATAGATAGAATGGCTGATGCTATTAACAATCTCAAAGATGAATAAGATTATTAAAATAAAAAACTAGGTAAAATTTACCTAGTTTTTTTGTTAAGATGTTGTAGAACTTCCACCTGAACCGCATGGCAAGGTCGAAATGTTTTCAGTAAATTTAGTAAATATTTTTATTGACTTAATTTATTCAAAATAAATTTCAACGGCAAACGTGTTTGACTCGGTGGTTTTTAAAATATAGACAATTTTTTCATTTATATTGTGTTCGGTTTTAAAAATTGAAATGTCACCTTCAAGCATTTCATTAAGCAAGTCTGTTGCAAATTCTATTTGGAATTGGTCATCAATAGTATAAGTATAGATGAACTTTTCATTATTGCTTATATAATTTGTAACAAAACTAACTCCAAGTATTAGCTCAATAATTTCTATATCATCATTCAAAAGGGAAGTTAGTTCATCTTTATATTCCAAAACCTTATTGGCACTTGGCTGAGTTGCAGGAGGATTGTCATTATTGTCATTTCCAGCAAAAGAATCAGTGCAAGCTACAAATAAAAAAGACATGCTTATCATTAAACATATTAAACAAACTTTCAAAAACTTTTTCATAATTATGATTATAGTATAATTATTAACTTTTTGTCAAGTTTTTTGAGTTTATGTCGAAAAATAATTACCAATTTTTTTCAAAAAAGTGTCTATCTTGAACAAAAGTTTACAAAAAACATTATTTCTATTGACATTTATTTGAGAACTGTGATATTATAAGCATGCAATAAAAAAAACAAATTCGGCTAAAAACATGGAGAGATACTCAAGTGGT
This sequence comes from uncultured Eubacteriales bacterium, assembly GCA_948971535.1. GTDB lineage: Bacteria > Bacillota > Clostridia > Christensenellales > UBA1242 > Caccovivens. The sequence continues at coordinate 2,094 of CARFEX010000134.1, forward strand.
CGAAGAGGCGCCCCTGCTAAGGGCGTAGTGTTGTAAAAGGCAGCGAGGGTTCGAATCCCTCTCTCTCCGCCA
>CARFEX010000135.1 GCA_948971535.1 uncultured Eubacteriales bacterium
AAAGACAAAAAATTAATGAAAGATAGATATCAAGAATTAGCAAAGCTTTTTGATTTTAAAAGTTTTGAAAAGAAAAAATTTAAAACACTGTCTGGAGGTCAAAAACGTAAAGTTGAAGTTGCTAGAGCTTTATTCAATACTCCTGAAATTCTGATATTGGATGAACCCACAACTGGGCTAGACCCAAAAACACGTATTGATGTTTGGAATATTATTGATAAGATACGCAAAAATACTGGAATGACTGTTTTTTTGACCACTCATTATATGGAAGAAACAGCAGATGCAGATGAAGTTATGATTATCCATAATGGCAAAAAAATTGCTCAAGGCTCACCTGCAACCTTAAAGGAAAGATATTCGTGCGATAAAGTTACTATTGTTCCAAAAAATCAAGTTAGCTTTGAAAAGTCTATAGAAAATATGGAATATAAAAAGAATGCTGATTTTTACTTGTTTTTGTTTGACGATAGTAAAAAGTAAATAGAATTTTTAAACAAATTTAAAAATCAAATAAAATATTTTGAAGTGCATCGTGGTAGCATGGATGATGTTTTTCTTAATGCGGTTGGTGAAAAGATTACAGGAGAAGAGAAATGAGAAACATATATGCCATGATTAAAAGAAATTGCATTTTATTTTTGAGAAGCAAGCAAGTTGTTTTCTTTTCATTTTTTTCAGCTTTAATTCTTATTGTTCTCTATTTTCTTTTTATAGCAAATTTGTATGCTCAGGGTTTTAATGAGTCGGCTGGCATGGAGCTTAGCTCTAATCAGATAAATTTTGCAATTTATGTGCAAATGATAATGGGTGTGCTTGTTATCAATTCGGTTTCGTTGTCAACAGGTATGTTTACTTTTATGGCAGAAGATTTAGAAAAGTCTAAAACAGGCGCTTTTCTTATGACAAATGCAAAGCCATTTCATTTAGTTATTTCTTATTTAGTTTCAGGATTTCTTGTTTCGTTTATATTGAATTTTCTGATGCTTGCTTTATCTATAATTATCATTGGTGCTAGCACAACTTTCTGGTTAGGTGCAGGAGCTTTCTTTTCTGTAATGGGGGCATTATTACTAACATCTTTTATTGGCTGTTCAGTTATGCTTTTGATAACTATACTTGTAAAGTCTTCTCCTGCTATGGGGGTTATAAATGGCATACTAGGAACTCTGCTAGGTTTTTTGTGTGGGATTTATATGCCTTATTCAAATATGGGTAAGGGGGTTGCATATGTGGGTTCACTTCTTCCTTTTACTCATCTTAGCATTTGGCTCAAACAGTTAGTTCTTACCGATGCTTTTGCACAATTAGGTATGACAAATCAGATTTCGCAAATGATGCAGGACAAATGGTTTTCGGCAGGTAATATTGGTTTTTTAGGAATGGATTTGCCACTATGGGCAATGTTACTTATTTCATCAGTTTTTGCTTTTGTATGTTTAGTGATTGCAGTTTTGTTATTTAAAAGAAGCATTACTAAAAAGACTGTAAAAAAAGAAAAATTAAGTTGAAAGCAAAATAGAAATTAGTTAAACAAAAAAGGCGGGGATTTCCTCGCCTTGAATTTTCTTTCCGAGCAACTTGCTTTGATATACATTTACCAACTGCCTTAAAAATTTTTAACTCCACCAAAGCTTCCCTATGGCACACCAGAGTGGCTTCTTAATGATGCTTCCGTCAGGACCTGACATGGTTCAAAGTTTCTGATTGCATAGGACCTTAATTTCACCATCAAAAATCTTTACACATATTTGACAAACATAAACCGAGGCAAGTCATCAACCCCACATATAGCGGATTGTGGGTTACAGAGCACCGCTAACTCTCCGTCTAGCTCGGTGCAAGTATTCTAGCACAAAAGTTTTACTTTTGCAAGAACTTTGAGTATTTTAAGCTGATTTTTGTATTTTTAACCTGTTTTAATAGGTTATTTTGATAAAATTCTTCAAATTATTTTCTTTTATATGCACAAACTGATATAATATAAAAGTAAATAGATATTGGGGGAAAGTATGGAAAATGTACAAAGCAACGCAAAAAGATTTCTAGATGCTTTTAATAATATAGATTATACAATTAAAACTCGCTATGGATTTAATAGAGCTA
>CARFEX010000136.1 GCA_948971535.1 uncultured Eubacteriales bacterium
TCTTTCAGATTGTTCTTGGCTTTCAAGCTTTTGCTTATTATCAATTCTATCTGGCTTTTTATAAGTCACATAAACTCTTTGCTCGTCATGATAAACCCCTACATTACTCAAAACACGTAATTTAAAAGTTTCAGAGCTTGCCTTGATGATTAAATATGTTGAATGTGGTCTTTCAGGCAATTTCTTTTTGGTTTTAATCATGTCAACACAAGTAAAATCAGCATCATTTAAGAAAATTTTATATAAAGTATTTCCGTCCTTTAAGATACCTTTTTCCATAACACCTGACTGCGTTCCTTCTTCAATAATACGAAGCGCAATATCTTTTTTGACAGCTACAGATTTATTTGTAAATTTTTTAGGCTCTTTTTTAATTATTTCAAGTATTTGTTGAGCTGGCTTTTCACCTTCTTTAATAAATCTAACCATTTGCCACTCCTTTGTTCCTCAAATATTTTATCACACATAATTTTGGATGTCAATATCGAGTTTATAAGAAAACACTCATTCTAAACGCGATAATTCTTGCGTTCCTAAAGAAAACACTTATTCCAAATGCGATAATCCTTGCGTTCTAAAAAAAACTGTCAATAAACTGACAGTTTTCTGTTTTTAATGGTTAAATTACCCAATAATTGAGCCAACCGTACGTGGGAATATTTCCACATCACGTATGTTTGCAATACCTGTAAGGTACATAACAAGCCTTTCAAATCCAACACCATAACCAGAATGAACATTTGTACCATAACGTCTAGTATCAATATACCAAGCATAGTCTTCTTGCTTAAGTCCTAGTTCATCAAGTCTTGTTAAAAGCTTTTCAAGACGCTCTTCTCTTTGACTTCCACCAATAAGCTCTCCTATTCCTGGCACTAAAAGGTCAACAGCAGCAACTGTTTTACCGTCATCATTTTGACGCATATAGAAAGCCTTAATGTCTTTTGGATAGTTTTTTAAGAATACAGGCTTCTTGAAAACTTCTTCAGTCAAATATCTTTCATGTTCTGATTGCAAGTCAACACCCCATTTTACAGGAAAAACAAAACTTTTGTTTGCTTTTGCTAAAAGCTCTATCGCATCAGTATAATCAAGTCTAACAAAATCATTTGAAACAACATTGTTAAGTCTTTCAATTAAACCATTGTCAACAAACTTATTCAAAAATTCAAGTTCGTCTTTGCAATTTGTCATAACGTCTTTGATAACAAACTTAATAAGTTCTTCCTCATTATCCATAAGCTGTTCAAGGTCACAAAAACAAATCTCAGGTTCCATCATCCAAAATTCAGCAGCATGACGAGATGTGTTTGAGTTTTCTGCTCTAAATGTTGGGCCAAAAGTATAAGTCTTTCCAAAAGCATGTGTCAAAGTTTCTTCATGTATCTGTCCTGAAACAGTGAGTGAAACCTTTTTCCCAAAGAAATCTTTGCTATAATCCACCTTTCCGTCTTTGTGAGGAAGTTTATCAAGGTCAAGTGTTGTCACTTGGAACATTTCTCCTGCGCCCTCACAGTCATTGGCTGTGATAATTGGAGTGTGAATATATACAAAGTTACGTTCGTTGAAAAACTTGTGAATTGCAAAAGCTGCTACCGAACGAATTCTAAATACTGCGTTAAAAAGATTTCCTCTTGCACGAATTGTAGGAATAGTTCTCAAAAATTCAATAGTATGTCTTTTTTTCTGAAGAGGATAGTCAACCGCACATCCCCCTAAAACTTCAACACTATTTGCATTGATTTCAAAAGGCTGTTGAGCATTTGGAGTAAGCAAAACTTTTCCGCACACGCAAAAAGAAGAGCCAACATTTTGTTTGACAACCTCTTCATAATTTGCAACTTTATCTCTCTCAACAACTATCTGAACGCTTTTGAATGCGCCGTCATTAAGTTCAATAAATGCAATATTTTTGCTATCACGAATAGTTCTTGCCCAACCGCAAAGTGTGATTTCTTTGTTTTCATAGCCTTGATAGGCTTTATATAAATCTCTAATTTCTACTCTTTTCATGTTTATAAATATATCACCGACAAAATACTTTGTCAAATAAATTTTATCATTTCAAATTAAAAGAACATAGAGTTAACTAATTCTCT
>CARFEX010000137.1 GCA_948971535.1 uncultured Eubacteriales bacterium
AACAGCAAAGTCACTAAAAGACGAAAAAGAAAAAAAGGATAAAAAGGAGGATTAAAAGTGGAAGAGAATATTCAAGTTTCAGAACAAGTAAAACCCGAAAAATCAATTCATGAATTATATCTTGAAAAGAAAATAAAAAAGAAAAAAATCACACTTTTATCTATCCTAATAGTTTCATTTTTACTTGCTATGACAATAGTAATCATGGCATGTGTTAGAGTAGATTTAAGACCAGCCTTTGTAGTTAAACCTTCATATGTCACAATTTATGCAGACGGAAATCAAAAGAGTAGTTTTGATGAAACAGATAAAGATGCCTATCAGAAGTTTGAACAACTTTATAATGAAATGTTTAATGTATCAACTCTAACAGCTATCTTCACTGGTAGAACAGGTGGTTATAAAATCGATGAAACTGATAGCAAATGGTATACCTCAGACAATGAAAATACTTTTGTAACAACAGTTAGTGAAGCGCTCGGTTCAAATTATGTGCAGTTGCATTTTGATAAACCTATGAAATTATACAACGCAAATGGAAGCGAGTATAAGTCAGAATATAGAGATAGCTATAATTTAACTTATCAAGATGTTTACTTTGCTATCAATGATGTGAATAGTATCAATGAATTTGTTTTCTATTTCCAAGTCAAAGGGAATTCAGGACTTACCCCTGAGAGAACAACAATAACAACAATTACTCTAAGTGCAAACACATACAATTTCTTTGACGAATTTATTGGTGTTAAGGATACTGAGGAAAATTAAATTTATAAACTGTTGTGATTTTTATAGAAACTAAAAAATGAGCTTAAATTAAAATAGCTCATTTTTTTAAAGACAAGAGAAATATCACGGATAAAATGGGTGCTATCTTCTTTTTATTTATTATTTGATATTGACAAAGTTTGGCAATAATTATATAATAAATACATGTTAAAGAAAAATAAGAAATTTAAGTTTGGAAAATTAGGCAAAGTTCTCGGCGCGGTTTGTGTCTTTGTTATGGCACTTAGTGGCTGTGCGGGGAATAAAAATGCTCCAGAAAATCCATCTGGGCCAGTCACTCCACCTACAATATCGCCAAATGAAATAGTGGATATTATTCGTATTCCAACTATTCAGGAGTCAATAAATAGAATTGAAAAAATCTATGGTGGTATAGACAAAGCATATATTTCTGGTTCTGGTATTGTAAGACGGGCATATTATAAAAATGCTCCAACAAAGGTTAATATCTGTTTTGAGCCTAATATTACTCAAAAAATACTTCTTGAAGATGTTATAGAAGAATATAATGAAATTTTTAAAGTAATCAACCCAAATTATCAGTTTGTTCTCAATTACTCACCAACAAAAAAAGAGATAGAGGATGATATTTATGCGATAGACGTTTATATAAAAGACGGCATGGAAAATGGGACGGTTGGTCAAACAACTTCAATATATCAAGAGGTTGACAAAGGTTTTGCTGGTCTTGAAATTGTAAATAATAAAATCGAAATAAACAAATCATATGCTTTTGATGGTCGTGGATTTGCCAATGCTTTTAGACATGAGTTTATGCATACTTTTGCTTGTGGTGATGCTTACCTAAATGAAAATGCAACTAATGAAACAATTATGCAAGGTGCTTCATATGATATGGTTGGACTTTACAATATTGATGTTGCCTTTCTTGATGCTTTTTATAGGTCACCTGATAATAAATATTCTGAGGAAGAAATAAACGAGTTTATAAGAAAATATGATGAACAAGACGATAAATATGGCTTAAATAACACAATTTTTAAAGTTTATAGGCAAAAATTAAAAGAACTTGACTTATCAGTACTAAAAGCAGACATAAATGAAAGTAATTATCTTCCAGCACATAAAAACGCAGTTATTGCCGCAATAGGGGATAAACTGGTATTAAGCCCTATTAATAATATTTTTGCCTTTGCTGAGTTACAGCATAATATATTACAATCTAATTATTATAGTTATTTTAAAACACCATTTGGTGTTGATGACATTTATGAAACAGAGTGTAATAATTATGATGTGGAAATTTTTGGAGATGAGCTTTGGAG
>CARFEX010000138.1 GCA_948971535.1 uncultured Eubacteriales bacterium
AGATAAAACACTTCATTTTTATCCTCTATATTATAACCCATATAATTTAACCATCTAATTTTTTCATGAAAAAGATAATCCATTCTTTTGGCTAAATCAAAAACAACAATATCATTTGGTTTAGGTGCATTGATGCCACGTTTCTGGCAATGACAACAAGGATGATATAAACCTTGTTTGTCTATTGGTACTTGAGGAAAATTTGAATAATCAAACTCATATGGTTTTTTATTTTCTTCATTTTTGAAATAACATTGATTTATTATTACACAATCTACACAATGAGGTTTTACTACTTTTTCGTTATAGTTAATTTTTTCAAAATTTTAAATTGTCCAAAATGAAGCTCGATCTTCCATTTTTATCCAATCACTAAATGTTGCAACAATCCTTTCTGAAACTTCATCAAACTTACTCATTACTTTAACTCCTTTTACTTTCGTAGATATTTAATCATTAATAATGTTATATCACGTGAAAAAGCACATTTGCAAGAACTAGTGCCAAAATTTGTTAATATAATTTGTATTTTATTAACTTAGCAAAAATCACAAGTGTTACTTGTGATTTTTAATTAGTAAAAATTTGTGTAATTTAAAAGTTTTGTTTTATAGCATATTTCATTAACCTATCATTGCAATTCCCGCTTGGAATTTGTAGTTTGTATCAACATCTCCAGCAATTTTTACTACCTCAAATGCGATTTCAAGATAGTCACAACCGTCCTCACCGCCAAACTTTTCATGGTTTAGTATACCATAAGTATAAGTTGTTCCGTCAGGCAAAGGCTCTTCAGGCTCAATGAGTTTGTAATAATCTTTAACTTTAGTAGAGCCAACAAGTTTGATAGGGTCACTTATCATTTTCTTGCCATTGTATTCCATAGCTTTCAATATGCTATCTCCAATCTCTGGATTGAATGCTCCAACTTTTATCCCCTCTTCACTATTTGCGGGTCCAAGTCCTTCAAACCTTGCCATGTGAGTGTAGCCATCAGGAACAGTTGCTCCCAAATAGTCAAACTCGCCGTCTGGAACTTTGATAGTATCAACCGCAACCTCTTGCCAACCACTATCTTTCTTATATAGGTTGAGTTTAACCTTTATTGTTATCGATGCTTTTGGGTCTACAATCTTGTCGCCATCCTGCCCAGCGTCGTATTTGAATGCTATCCAAAGATTGCTAAGCTCAAAATCTTCTTCAAACATAAGTACAGCACTTTGATATTCCATTGCAGGAATGCCCTCAAACTGGTCACCTTCGCCAGCTATAGAGAAAGTTGTACCCCAATAATCTTTAACCTCCGATGCCAAGAACTTGTCATTAACATGCACATCGTCCCCATCAAGATTTCCGATTTGTACTTCGTCACACATTGTTGTAATAGTGTCTTCTACAGTTGTTTCATAATCTCTTGAGAAATGCTTAGTGTCATCAGGATTTGAAGAAGGTCTGTATTCCACATTAACAAGAGTCCCACTTGCATCAAGATATTCAACACGAGTAACATTTTCTCTCACAACCACATCTTGATTGTTGATTGCATCCTCTCCGATAAGAGTTTCAAGTATCCAATTTTTCAACTTTGTTCTAGATTTTTTTGATAAACCAACAGAGCTACCTCTTTTTTGAAATACTTCCTTTACATATTCAAGTGCCTCGTCAATATCTCTGAAGTTTGTTACTCTCACCTCAACAGGTCTTTCCGCAGCTGTACCTTGAACAAAAGTGATTTCTCTTGGTTGCAAATCCAACTCAAAACAATATAAAATATACTCAATAGCTTTAACTATATCAGATTGCTTGCCATCAGTTATTAATTGAGCTATCGCTTCATCTGTAGTTGGTACTTCATCTTCAACTGTCGGATTTTTAAATAATAAATTTTTCCAATATTGTTGTTTGTTATCATCATAATACCCAACTAATGATTGTTTTAAATCTATAGAAGCATCTAAATATTTTGAAATGTCATTGTTAATTGTTCTTTCGTAATTATTATCTGAAGTTATATATGAAAGAGGTTTTATATTTGAACTATTATAATTATAACTTGCGTTCCAATTTGACCAAGT
>CARFEX010000139.1 GCA_948971535.1 uncultured Eubacteriales bacterium
GTTCTTATTTGGCATTTGCCTAGTAAATCAGAAGTTGAAGAATTGAAAAAAGAAAATGAATCTTTGAAAAATGAACTTTCAGAGTTAAAAGGTGGAGAAAATGGAACTAGAAAAAGTTAAGTTAGAATTTGAGGAAGTTGAGATAAATCAACTCATTGAAAAGTTAAACAAATTACATAACAGTCAACAGCAAGATTTTGCAGAGCTGTGCTATACAGTGAATAAAATTCGTGAATGGTTCGTTGATAATCCTGATTGCTTGGTTAAGGCAAAATATGGCGCAGATTACTACAACGGAAAAGAACTTTTTAAAATGCTTGGTTTTACAAACAAGCAAGTCAATAGATATTGTGCATGTTATCAAAAGTTTATGGAATTGGACGACGTCGGCTCAAAATTGAAAGAGCCTTTCGTTTCATTCACTCCAAGTAAACTTTTCGAATTGCTTCCATTGTCTTATGACAAACTTGTTGAGTTTATCAATAATGGACAACTCTCTGCAGATATGACTGTTAAAGAGATTAGAGAATTTTTAAATTCTTTTGATTCTGTTGAAGATGTGTCAGAAGAAAAGCAAGAAGAAAGCATTCCCCTGGAAGATGAAAATTACATAGTTTTGAAAAATGACACTGCAAGAAAAGATTTCTTGGAAAATTATAAAACCTGGGGACTTTGGTTTGAAGAACCTAGATTGAAATTGAAATATTATCGTTGCAAGATTGGAACTCGAATTTTGGTTGCCGTTTTTGGTATGACAGAAGAAATTTATTGTTACGATTCATCAAGAAAAATTCGTGAAACTTATAAATTTTTCTATATGTCAGAAAATGGAGAAATGTTCCTTGACCCAACTTGTGAAACAGCGATTTTGAAAGATATGTCTGTTTTGTCTGATAAAAGAGTTTATTTGTTTGATTAAGAGGTGTTCAAATGATGGTCGATGTTGATTTTAAAAGTTTGCTTGATTCTATTCAAGATGTAGAAAAGAAAAAGCAAATTCAAGAATTGAGGCAAAAGCGGATTAGGTGGGAATATGGACTTTACAATTCATTTTGCCGTTTGTTCAATTTAGATAAAAAGCAATACGAAAGTTTAGTTGAGTTTCAAAACTATTGTGCGCATGCTCAAATAAAACTGCTTTAAAAGTCATTGGTGGTGGAATAGGTAGACACAGGCGACCTTGTGGTCGTATAAAGAGTGATAATAATCCCTCTTTTAAGTTCAAAAAAAATTCTTCTTTAATTCGCAAGTGCGAGAAGACATTATACCACAATTAGAACTTATATTATCACTTCCCGCCTTTAAGGTATGTTAGGTGCAAATCCTAACCCAATGACCATTTATACTTGGGTAAAAGTCGACTGCTAATCGTAAAAAATTTATATGGGAGAAGAAAGTATGTTTACTCAAAAAGTTTATACGCCTGCTGAAAAAAGAAAATACTATGGTGACCAACTTAAAACTGGCAAAGATGCTAAAGGCAATAAGTTGACAGATAGACAAAAGTCTTTTCGTGCTGGGTATTGTAATGCTGTTGGCGATGGTGTTGCTGCTTATAAAGCAAAAGAACGAAAAAATAAAAAAACCACTTAAAAAGTGGCTTTTATGTGGGAACTATCCTAAATTGAAACACTCTCGGTTTTCCCACTGGGTTCTACGATGTGCGAACCTGTCAATTAAGACCTGCGAGTGTATTTAAATTATAATTTAGGGAGATTGAAATGTCAAGAAAATTTCAACCAAAAAACAAAGACTTGGTTAAACTTCAAGTTGTATCAAGCAGTGATGTTTGGAGAAAGACTAAAAAGAAGAATGGACAAGAAGACTATAAATTAAGAAAAGATATTAAGATTTATGGAAAAGTAAACAAAGGTTTTGCAAGTTCTGTGACATCTACAAATCTTAAAGGTGAAAATCATAAATTTGTCCAAGATTTTAGTTCTTTGCCAAAGAAAACAAAAAATGAAGTTACTGATATGTTTATGAATAAAAACAAAAAAGT
>CARFEX010000140.1 GCA_948971535.1 uncultured Eubacteriales bacterium
GAACATGAGGCATCTTTAATGGAAGAAAAGCTTAAAGTTCTAGAGTCAGAAAAAAGATTGTTGGATTTTAAGAATAAAAGTTATGACCTAGAAAGTCGTGAAAAAAATATAATGTCAGCACTTGATATGTTCAAAAAGTATCAAGACGAAGGTTCACGTAATATAGACGCACTGCGTATTGAACAGTTTAAAGTTGTTTATCAACAAATGAAGATAGCCATAGAAGAACTGAAAATATTGTATCCTGGTATAGATAATAATAGTGGAATAAAAAAAGTATTACAAGATGTTTCTAGTATATTGGAACAAATCACAGCTAGCGAAAATGCACCATATATAGCACCAGTAAAAACAGAAAATGATTCAATGAGAATGCTCTTAAATAAAATGCAAGGATACCGTAAAGTGCAGGACACTCCAAAAGCAGAAGCTCCAAAAGAGGTGAGAATAGAAAGGAATGGTGAAATTAAAAATCAAATAAAACCTGTATGTGAAATGACTATCGAAGAAGGCGAAAATTATGATAATCTAGTAGATAAATTTCTTAGTACAAAACCAGAAGAACCTCAAACAAAAACCATGAAAATACAGTCTAGCGGATTTGACCTTAAAGAAGCGATAAATCCAAAAGATGACCTAGCTGAAATCATGAAAGCATTTGACTTTTATGGCGGCAACGAAGAGTAGGTTAATATTATAAATAAAACAAGCTTTAATTAGCTTGTTTTTTTAATTGTATTTTATTTTTTAATCAAATCGTTTAACTCCGCCATTTACTGAAAAACATTCGCCTGTTATATAAGAAGCGGTGTCTTGAGCTAAAAATAATATTAAATTTGCTACATCTAACGGCTGACCAAGTCTTTTTAAAGGAATTTGATTTATTGCATCTGCTCTATCTGAACCTTGAATAGAACTTGTCATTTTAGTATCAATAAATCCAGGAGCTACGGCATTAACTCGAACTTTAAAAGGTGCAACTTCCAAAGAGAGAGCTTTAGTTAGAGCAATTATACCACCTTTAGTAGCAGAATAAGAACTTTCATAACTGCCGCCACTTTCGCCATAGATAGATGATATATTTATAATATTACCATGCTTTTGAGCTGTTAAATATTTTAATGCCTCTTTGTTACAAAGCATAGTCCCACGCATATTAATATTAATCATTCTATCAATATCTTTTACATCTTTTTCAAAGAAAAGTCCAAATTTTTCGGCAATACCAGCACAACAAACAACAACGTCAACATATTCAAAAGCTTTAAAAGCACTTGCGAAAAATTTTTCAATGCTTTTATGGCTTTCGAGTTCTAAAGGAAAAGTTTTAACTTCAACACCAAGAGCAATTATTTTTTCTTCTAATTCTTTTGTAGAAACTTTGTGCTTTGCAAGTACAATGTTGTATCCATTGCGTGCAAAAAGAAGGGCAGTTTCGCTGCCAATTCCGCCTGAACTACCTGTTATAATTGCGGTTTTTCTTAACATGTCCAAGCAACTCCAATAGCAGGGCCAATGTGAGCGGCAACAACAGGGCCAATTTCACCTTCAAATGTAGGAACATTAAATAAACCAGAAAGTTTAGATTTTAATAGTTCAAAAAATTTGCTGTTTGAAATATGAACAATAAATAAGCGTTTGATATTATTTGGTATCATATTAATAATATCAGCAATAGCTTTATTTACGCCAATAGCCTTCTTTTCACAAGCAAGAATACCTTTCTTAAACATAAGAATAGGTTTGATTTGTAAAAGAGTGCCAAGAGTTGCACTAACTTTCCCAATTCTACCACCACGTTTAAGGTACTCAAGGCTATCAGGAACAAAACAAATAGCACTCTTTTCTTGTAATTTTACGATTTCAGCAACAATTTCTTCTCTTGAAAATCCCTTCTTTATCATTTCAACAACTTCCATAATAAATCCCCAAGTTGTTTGACAAGCATTTTGAGAATCTATAACCGTGATTTTGTCAGGTGCAGAACATTGAGTCTTTGC
>CARFEX010000141.1 GCA_948971535.1 uncultured Eubacteriales bacterium
AGAAATTTTTTAACGTCAATATTTATATGATACTGAAAATAAAAATCCTAAAGAGTTTATATAAATTTATCACACTTTAGGATTTTTCTTCAACTTTGGTTTTAATCTCTATCTATCTCTTCAACCAGTTCAGTGAGAGATTTTACTACACTTTCAGCTTTTTCTTTCTCTTTATCTTCCGCCATAATTCTTATTTTTTGCTCAGTTCCACTTGCTCTCAAAATTACTCTTCCACCTGGGTAAAGCATAGCTTGTGCTTTATCCACTTCCTCTGTTAGTTTAAGAGAATTTAAAACATGAAGTTTATCCTTAACTTCAATATTTCTACTTACTTGTGGATAGAGGTCGATGCTAGCAAGTTCGGACAAAGAAAGTGCTCCACTCGCAAGATATCTTGACAATATTAGGCTTGCGAGTACCCCATCCCCAGTGGCGAGATAGTTACCAAGTATTAAGTGTCCACTTTGCTCACCACCGAGTAAAGCTCCCTCCTCTTGCATTTTTTCTATAACATATTTATCTCCAACATCACTTCGCAAAAGTTCAATTCCCTCTTTTGAAAGTCTATCTTCAATTCCTTTGTTGGTTATGCTTGTGCCAACGACTTTGTCTTGACTAAGTAGTCCTTCTTCTTTATACTTTAAAGCTAAAATTGTCAATATTCTATCGCCGTCTAAAATATTACCTTTTTCATCAACGACCATAAGTCTATCGCTATCTCCGTCATAGCAAAAACCAACATCAAATTTATCTTTTTGAGCAAATTTAGCCAAATTTTCTGGATATAAGGCACCACAATTAAAGTTTATTTTTTCACCTTTATTAAATGCATTTTTACATTTTACTGTAGCTCCTAATTTTCTAAATACCCAAGGTGCTACTGAATAGGAAGCTCCATTTGCGCAATCGAGTGCAACAAACAATCCTTTGAGTGAACAATTTGCACAAGCGAGCAAAAAGTTTTTATATTCTTTAACTAACCCAAACTTTTGCTCATACACACCAATATCTTTCGCTTCACTAAGGTTGGTTCTTGCAAAATTTCGTTCAATTTCTATTTCTGTTAAAACATTAATTTTTTGCCCATTGCTATCAAAAATCTTTATTCCATTATGTTCTGCTGGATTGTGCGAGGCAGAAATCACTACACCATAGTCAAATCCTAACTTTTTTGTCAGATATGAAACTCCAGCGGTTGGAATTATGCCAGCATCTGTTACATTTCCGCCACCAAGTGTTGCACCACTTGCAAAGGCTGAAATTATATGAGAACCATGCGTTCTTGTATCTCTGCCAATCAAAATTTTAGGCTTATCTTTTGTTCTTGTAAGTGCATTTCCGCACTTATAACATATTTCATAGGTTAGCTCCTTGCCAACTACACCTCTTATTCCATCTGTACCAAAATAAATCATTCTTTCTCCTTTAAGTAATCCTTAGCTCTATCAGCTTTTATCTCTTCTCGTGACCTACCAATTACAAAATCGCCTTCTTTCAGATTTTTCGTAACCGTTGTTCCTGCACAAATATATACATTATCTTCTATGACAACTGGTGCAATAATATTGCAGTTACTGCCTATAAAAACATTGTTTCCAACCTTAATTTTATTTTTTTCTCTACCATTATAATTTGCAAAAATCACACCACAACCTATATTGCAATTTTCACCCACTTCGGCATCACCAACATAAGCAAGATGTCCCACCTTGCTTCCGTTACCAATAATAGCATTTTTGATTTCAACAAAGTTGCCTATTCTACACTTATCACCTATTTTGCAAAAAGGTCGAAGGTGTGCATAGGGGCCAATGCTAACATTACTCCCTATTTCACTTTCTTCAATAACACTTGCAATTATTCTATTGTTATCACCTATTTTACTATTGGTAATATAACTAGATAGAATAAACTCGTTATTCTCACCAACTACACTTTCACCATTAATATAACTTTCGCCAATTGTTTTATTATTTTTGC
>CARFEX010000142.1 GCA_948971535.1 uncultured Eubacteriales bacterium
TCTATCTCTTGTACTTTCTGTTAGTTCAAGGTTACGTCTTGTATTCATATCTATTGCCATGTAATTTTTATTTTTTATTAGTTTTATCCTATTGATATTGCCTAACACTCTTTTTTGGGTTTCATTTAGGTATTCTATTATTGCACCTGCAGGACTTATCAATTCTTTTTTATTTTTTAGTTCATATACAACAGCATAATTATTGCCAAACTGTTTTGTCAAATTTTCATCTGCTCTAGCAAAACCATATGCCCATTCGAAATATTCTGAACATTTTGGAAGTGTGCCAAGTCTAAGAATTTTTAGGTTATCATAAAATTCTTTTCCTTCTTGATTTGCAATTATTTCTGATGGCATTATTCTTGAAATCAAATTGGAAATTTGATTTTCATCTGCATTGTCAAAAGGTACAACAATAAAATCACCTGTAGTTATATCTACATAGCTTGCTCCCAGTTTTTCACCTTCTTTATATATTGACATCAAATAGTTATTTCTACCGTCTTCAAGCATATCTTCATCGGTGACTGTTCCTGGGGTTATAACTCGAAGCACTCCTCGTTCTATTACTTTATTCCCTTCAGTTGGTTCATCAGTTAGCTGTTCACAGATTGCTACTTTATATCCCATTGAAACAAGTTTTGCGATATAACCTGATGCTGAATGATGTGGAACTCCGCACATAGGTGCTTTGTCATCTAGTCCACAATTTCTGCCTGTTAAAGTCAGGTCAAGTAGTCTTGACACTAGGATTGCATCTTCATAAAACATCTCATAGAAGTCACCTAGCCTATAAAACAAAATAGTATCTTGATACTTTTCTTTTGTTTCAAGATATTTTTGCATCATTGACGAAAGTTTCTTTTCTTTCACCTTTTTCCTGTCTCCTTTTGTATCTTTTTTTCTAGAGCTAAAAGTTTGTTTACCCTTATATGTTTTACTTTATCATCTATTTGCTCTGCCATTTTGCTTGCTACAGTTCCCTCTCGTGGCGAATACATGAAAGCAAAAATATTATCAAACTTGACATAGTCAACGAGTGATAAAGTGTCATTAAACTCTTCCTCTGTTTCAGTTGGAAAGCCAACTATAAAATCTGATGTTATTCTACAATTTGGTATTCTTGCATGGATTTTATCTATAATTTTTATATAATCTTCTCGACTATATTTTCTATTCATTAGTTTGAGTACTCGATTATTTCCGCTTTGCGCTGGCAAGTGTATATATTTTTCTATTTTATCCTCTCTTGCTATCGTATCAATAACCTCATCTGTAAGGTCCTTAGGATGTGATGTCATAAAAGAAAGTTTGAAGTCACCTTCAAGTGCACAAATATCACTGAGGAGCTTTGAAAAACTAACCTTTGGTTGTAAATCTTGACCATAAGAATTGACGTTTTGACCTAATAGGGTTATTTTTTTATATTTGCCTTCTGAGATTATACCTTTAATTTCCTCTAATATTTTATCTTCTTGTCGACTTTTTTCTCTACCACGAACATAGGGTACTATACAATAAGTGCAAAAATTGTTGCATCCATACATAATATTGACCCATGCATTATCTCCGCTAGTTCGTTTATATGGGTTGAGCTCGTCTATTTCGCCTTCCTGCCAAATTTCAAGTTGACGTCCTTTTTTGACTGCTTCTATATAATCTCCAAATTTTGAAATATTGAATGTTCCTATTACAATATCAATAAATGGGAATGTTTGCATAAGTTTTTGCGCTGTTTTATCTTTCTGCGTCATACAACCACAAACAGCTATTATTAAATTTTTATTCTTCTTTTTTAATTTCTTTAATGCACCTACGTTACCAAAAACTCTATCCTCTGCTCCTTCTCGTATTGCACAGGTATTAAAAACTATTATGTCTGCCTCTTCTCTAGACTGACATTCACTATATCCGAGCTTTTCTAGTATGGCTGCT
>CARFEX010000143.1 GCA_948971535.1 uncultured Eubacteriales bacterium
TACACAAAATTGTGTAATCTTTTTTTTAAAAATCTTTTTTAACATAATTTTTCTTGTTTTTACACATATTAAGGCATGAAATTCATCAAAAACCTGCTTTTATATATCTCTGCATTTGTGCCAATGTATGTACTTATATTAATCAAGCTATTGGCTGAACTTTTTAATAAAAACCTTTCTTTTAATGTACTTAACACTTTAAATTTAACTACCCTTATTCTTTTGATTCTATTAGGCATTTGGGGGCTTGTTTGGAATGTTTTTCTTAACAACGAAGATTCGGTTGAAATTGAAATAATTTCTAAACAAAACATAACAGACCAGCATTTTCTAGGTTACTTCTCGCTTTTTGTTTTCTTTGCTATTCCTCTTGACCTTTCTTATGTAAGCGGTTACCTTATTTATGTTGTTATTTTAATTTTAATAGGCATTGTATACATCAACAATGGTCTTTATTATATCAATCCTCTGCTCAATATTTTAGGCTACAACTTTTATGATATCTCTTACAATGAGAAAGGAAAAAACCAAAAACGACACGCAAAAATCTTCTACAAAGGCAATCTAATTATTGAAAATAAGAGCTATTGGGTTAAACTCAAAAACACAAATTTCTCTTTTATTGACAGACGGCAGAAAAGTTCGAAAAAAGTCTAAAAATTTTCAAATTGCCTATTGACATAGCCCCTATTTGCAGTTATAATAAACCTATCAATTAACACAAATTAGGAGGAACAAAAAATGACAATTGATACAAGCATAAATATGACAAGATTTAAACAAATGGCAGATGAATACTTTGGCGGAGAGAAATATTATCCTGTAAAAGAAATGGCAGATTATTCTAAGAGAAATATCAGACCATATATCAAACGTGAAGATATGTCAAAACCAAAAACTAAGAAATCTTTATCCAGCAAACATTCTAATGGTGGTCTTAGAGGCGAATATCGTAAAGGACAATCTCCTTTTATGGAAGATTTATATGAAGCTCTTGAAAATTATGAAGGAAATGAATTAACCGCTGAAGAAATTAAAGAACTTCAAGAAAATGTTATTGACGTTCAAGTTGAACTTGTTAATCTTGAGGCAATTGAAGCTGAATAAATTTTAAATATTTTCATATCAAACTAAATTAAAAACACCGATTTAAACGATCGGTGTTTTTGTTTTTCAAATATATTGTTATATTTTAATAACCTCTTTTCTTTCTGATTTCTTCTAGAAGTTTCATTTCTTCTCTAATGCTATCATAATTTATTTCACCAAGCTTTGGTGGCTTGTCGACATTTCTAACTTTCTTTTCGTCATGAATATCGTCAAGGTTAAATTCGTCAAGCGCTTCATAATTTATTTCGCCAGCCTCGAGTTCTTCTTTCTTTTTTGCTTTATTCTCAATTTTCAACTCTTTTTCATTAACTTTAACAGACTTCTCATTCTCACGAACTTTGGTTATCTCTGCCTCAACCTCTCTATCTTCTTGGCTTTTTTTGCTATAATCACGGAATACAACAAACTTCTGCCATACAAACTCTGTTATAAAATTAAGAACCATCATAATCGCTGTAACTAAAAGACCATTCCATCCGATATTTTCAAGAGCATCGCCACCAAATACAGAAATTGGTATAAATGCCGCATAATAAACAAGGACAAGTGTCATTGCTAGTGGCACATTTGTTGCTGACTTAAATGTGAACTTTCTATTAAAAGTAAAATTCCATATAACTGATGCAATTATACTTACGAGATATGAAATCCACCAATCTATATGCAAAACTTCATACATAAGTGCATTAAGACCAAACTGGATTACCCCTGCAGAAATTGAAAAGCCAAGGAACTTGAAAAATTGAATTACTTCCTCTTTTTTAGACAACTTTTTTCCTTCTGAATTTGTTGAAACT
>CARFEX010000144.1 GCA_948971535.1 uncultured Eubacteriales bacterium
AAATTATAAAAAATAAAAGAATGTATTTGTTTTTACAAAATCAAATCTTCTTTAGGAAAAGTTTTTTTCTCCTTTTCATCTTTTTCTTTATCTTTGTCTTTTGGTGAAATAGAAGTAAATAAGGATGATAGCTCTTTATTGCCTCCGCCGAGAAGTGATGTTAGCATAGACAAATTTCCATTTCCACCTTTGCCTGACATCATCTGCATAAGAAGTGGTAACATATTATCTGTGCCGTTTTGATTTTCTGTATTGTTAAAGCCAAGTGATGAAACTTTTTGCTGACTATCCATAAAAGCTTCTTGAGGGTAATTTTTAAAACTAGGATTATCGTTCAAATTTTGCCCAAAGTTTTGATTGCCTGATTGCATGGAAGTATTACCGTTCATCAAAGAACTTAGGAGATTAAAAATATTATCCATACATTAAATATATTCAATTCCAAAAAAAATAGTGCAATCTTTGAGACTTTTCTCATATATTGAAGATAGGAGAGGTGAGGAAATGGCAAAACTTTCAGATTTCAATAAGCAGTTGGACACAAAAACTCAAACTTCAAACAATGTTGAAGAAAACGATATTGTAAAAGAATATAATAAAATCAAAGATTTATCACAGCAAGAAATAAATGCAAAGCTTTTTGATGAGGTTGCAAAACAAAAAAGGGATGGAACTTTTGATTATCAAAAACTCGAACAAATGGTAGAAAATCTAAAAGGTGGTTTAAGCGAACAAGATTATAAAAATGTAAAAAGGATGCTTGAGCTTCTAAAATGATAAAAGACAAAATAGATAGGGCACTTTTAGATAAAGTGCATGTGCTAAGTGAAGAAGAAAACATAGAGTGTATTGTCAAGGCTTATGACTACCAAAGATTAAAAAAAATTTTAATACATAAAAAAATAAAACCAATACGTGAATATTTATTCATAGACTCGGTAAAACTGCATGTGAACAAAAGCCAGTTGTTTTCTTTAGCAGGGATGACTCAAGTGGCTTATATATACTCATTATCAAAGGCTTCTGCACTAATGCATGTAGCTAAAAAAATATTATCGGTGTCAACTTTATCTTTGACAGGTCAAGGAATAAATATTGCTTTTATAGACACAGGAGTGGCTTCGCATCCAGATTTTTTACTTAATGAAAATAGAATATTGTATTTTAAAGATTTTGTTGGAGATGAAAAAAAGTTGTATGATGATAATGGTCATGGCACTTTTGTTACAGGTGTTTGTTCTGGAAATGGTTCGCTCTCTGGAGGAAAGTTTTGTGGTGTTGCACCAAAGAGTAAAATAATTTCACTAAAAGCTTTGAATAGTAAAGGTGAGGCAACTGCTGATAGAATTTTAGAAGCCATGGAATGGGTTTATGAAAATTGTAAAGAATACAATATACGTGTTGTTTGTATGAGTTTTGGTAGTGAACCTATAGGCTTTAATGACCCCATTATGGCGGGTAGCGAAGCACTATGGAACAAAGGTGTGGTAGTCGTTGCTGCGGCGGGGAATAGTGGGCCTGAATTTCAAACGATAAAAAGTCCTGGAGTAAGTAGTAAGATTATAACTGTGGGTGGTTTTGATGATAATAGAATAGATGAAAAAAACTTTGACGAAAACTTTTTTGAAATAGCTTCTTTTTCATCCCGAGGTCCAGCCTTTCAAAAGTTCAAGCCTGACCTAGTCGCCCCCTCAGTAGATATAACGTCATGTAATTACTTGGGCGACTACTGCAAACTTAGCGGAACGTCAGTTGCAACACCAATGATAGCAGGATTAGTAGCACTATTACTTGAAAAAGATAATAGACTTACTCCACAAGAGGTTAAATGTAAACTTTTGAGTTGTTGTAAACCGATTACTTTTAATAAAAATAATGAAGGATTTGGATTTCCCATA
>CARFEX010000145.1 GCA_948971535.1 uncultured Eubacteriales bacterium
AGTTGATTATTTTCAAGGACTTGCTTTTGGTTTGAATGCAAAATTTATAGTTCTAGAAGAAGATAGATTGTATCTTATTTTGCCAGAGGGTATGGAAGTTGAAGAATAATATGAAATTTAGAACAGCTTTGTTTCTTGCCTTAGCTTTGACTATTGCTGTTCTTACTATTGATTTAGTGTCAAAATATTTGATAGAGTTATATCTTCCAAATATAGGAGATAGTGCTTCTTTCTTACCGGGCTTTATCAATTTTGTGGTTGTTCATAATAATGGTGCAGCATGGAACTCTTTTGCTGGAATGCAAGTGCTGTTGATAATTTTAACGAGTTTGGTTTTAGCATTGTTTATTGTTTTCTTTGCTCTAAGATATAAAAGAAATGGTGAAAAAACTTCAAAATTGCTTGCTGTTGCCTTTGGATTTGTAGTTGGTGGTAGCCTTGGCAATCTTTTTGACCGCATTGCTTTTGGCTATGTGCGAGATTTTTTGAATTTTGAGTTTATGAGCTTTCCAGTTTTTAATCTTGCCGACACTTTTGTTTGTATCGGTATGATATTACTTGTTATCTATTTTATTTTCTTTTTTGATAAAGAAGGAAAATCTAAAAAAGAGAAAAACAAAAAGATAATTAATGATGAAAACAAGGAAAAATAATTTAATTTTGAAAAGGGACTTTATGACAGGAGAAATTATAGTAACAAAAGAAAATGAAAAAAGGCGACTTGATGTTGTCTTTTTTGAGTGTTTTCCAAGTCTTACTAGGGCTCATATTAAGAAACTTATTGAAGAGGGGAATATCTCTGTAAATGGCAAGTCAGTTAAAGCTGGTTTTTCTCTTAGAGAGGGACAAAAGATAGAATACAATTTTATGCCTCCACGTGAAATTGAGGCAAAAGCTGAAGAAATAGAATTTGAGATAGTTTATGAGGATAAAGATTTGGTTGTAGTCAATAAACCACAAGGACTTGTCGTTCATCCATGTTCGTCAACTAAAAATGGAACACTTGTAAATGGTCTTCTTTCTCGTATAAAAGATTTAAGTGGAATAAATGGTGAACTTCGCCCAGGTATAGTGCATCGTTTAGATAAAAACACCTCTGGACTTATGGTGGTCGCAAAAAACGATAGTAGTCATATAAGCCTGTCAAATCAAATTAAAAATAAAACTTGCAAACGCAAATATATTGCATTATTAGAAGGTCATCTTAAAGAGGAAGAGGGACATATTGAAACCTATCTAGACCGAAATAAAAATGATAGAAAAAAAATTGCGGTTTCTGATAAGGGAAGAATTGCAATTACAAATTATAAACTTCTAAAAAGATATAATAAATATGACCTTGTAGAATTTTCACTTCAAACTGGTAGAACTCATCAAATACGTGTTCATGCAAAGTACCTAGGTCATCCAGTGGTGGGGGATGATGTATACGGAAAAGCTGATAAAAACCTAAAAGGACAACTTCTCCATTCTTATAGCTTAACTTTTACTCATCCTCGAACAAATGCGGAAATGCATTTTGAGATAACTCTACCAATTTATTTTAAAAAATATTTAGATAATTTGTAAAAGTATTTTTAAAATCGGCCATTATAAAAATTTTTTCTATAACAATATTCTAAAATTGGAAAAATAAAAACTATATTGAGTTAATATAGTTTTATTTAGTTAATTTTATTTGTATTTGTTAGGAAATACCATTAAAAATTATTGATATGTTGTAGATTTAGAGATTTTCCATTTCAATTTCTTTTGTTTTTTCTACTTCATAATTTCTATTTTCACTTAACATTTGAAGATATTCTTCTTTTTTCATGTTAACTTGTTTTTCTAATTTATGATTTTCCATTTCAATTTCTCTTGTTTTTTCTACTTTATAATATCT
>CARFEX010000146.1 GCA_948971535.1 uncultured Eubacteriales bacterium
AGCAAAGATAAACGTCTTGCAAAATATATGTTTTTATTGACTATGTCCTCATGTCAAGAAAACAAAAAATTTGCAGAGCAGGTTATATCAGATTTTGCACTTGAAAATCAGCCAGAAGGCTACAATAAAGGTGAGTGGATAATTATAGACTTAGATGAAATTATAATACACTCTTTTATTCCTTCAACACGAGAAAAGTATAATCTAGACAAATTATGGCAAAATAAAAAGATAGATATTGTTAAAAAAAATAAAAAATCAAAAAAATAAGGTTTTTACTTTGTTTTTTTTAACTTTTATGCTAGACTTTCTCTGAAAGAGGAGTTAAATGATAAAATTAACTTTTGTATGTACTGGAAATACCTGCCGTTCAATTATGGCAGAACGTATTTGTAAAAAAAAGATAAAACCTAAAAAAGATATTAAGGTTGCATCAAGAGGAATAAATGCCTTAGGAGATAATATTTCAGAAAATGCAAAATTAGCATTAAAAAAACTTGGATACAGTAGCATAAATCGCAAATCAGTCAAATTAACGAAACCGAAAAATGATATCTTATATGTTACTATGACAGACGTGCAAAAAATGGCTATTAAGGAAACGAAAGTTATTTCAGCAAAAGACCTTATAGGAGAAGATATACAAGACCCTTATGGCAAAGATTTGGATTGTTACATTTCCACAGCCAAACAAATAGAAAAAATGGTAGAAGTACTACTAAGCAAAATTTTAACTTGGAGAGGATAGAAATATGATTATATTAGCAAGTGACCATGCAGGATATTTACTTAAAGAAGAAATTAAAAAGTTTTTTAATAAAGAAAACATTATAGCTATTGATGTAGGCTGTTATAGTCGTGAACAATCGGTTGATTACCCAGACTTTGCAAAAGCTGGGAATGAGAAAGTTTTAGAAGACCCAAGAAATGTTGGTATCTATGTTTGTGGTACAGGTATAGGTATGTCACTCGCTGCAAATCGCAATCCTAAAATTCGTGCAGCACTTTGTACTGATGTCAATTTTGCTACACTAGCTCGTTCGCATAACGATGCAAATGTATTATGTTTGCCTGGTAGAAGCTTGTCAGCACGCAAAGCTATAAAAATAGTGAAAGCTTTTCTTATAACAGAATTTGAAGGTGGACGACACGCAAGAAGAATAAAAAAACTGTAGGAGAAACTATATGATAAATGTCATAATTCCGATTGTAGAAAATCCAAAGGCATACACCGAAATTATAACACAGCTCTCACTTAAAAGAGGACTGCAAATAATAGTAGGCATAACAGAAACCCTTTCAAAAGAAGTGGATTTCAATTTTTTTAATGTTGTACAAACCATATATAAAGACGGCTCAAGAAAAGAGGAGATAATAAACTCATCTCAAAAATATTTAGTAGAGGGAGAACTTGTGATAGCAAGACGACCTTTTTCATTAAAAGAATTTAATGCTCTCTTCTCTTCTCCTGCATCAATCACTTTTGTTAAAGGTAAACCTACAAATAAAATTACAACATTCTTTAAAAATCTATGTTATTCATTAGTAAAACTGATTTTTGGTGTAAGATTATTTGAAGGAGATAGTTCACTTATTCGCTTTGATGAAGATTTAACTTTGGTGTTGTCGCAAGCAGAAAACTTCTCATATAGCACACGTATTGATAGATGGAAGGGAGTTGCAAAACAAGCTATCAATGTTGAATCCTTGACTAGTACAAAAAATGAAGTTAATAAAAAATCATCCATAATGTTGTTGATTTATTCATTGTTATCTATAGCAACAGGTGCAGTAGTTACAACTTGTGTTTTACTTTTTGCTAGATTGTCAATAATCATAGGACTATTAATAGTGTGCCTTGATGTCTTATG
>CARFEX010000147.1 GCA_948971535.1 uncultured Eubacteriales bacterium
GTGTTATTTCTTTTTTCTTAAGAAGTTCTATCATATCTGAAAGTCTATCCAAATCGTCTCTTGAATAATAATCAATATATATGCGTCCTTTATTATCATTACCTATAGCACTTACTTTTGTAGCAAACACTCTTTGCATATCTGAAATAAGTTCTTTTAGCTCTAAAGATTGTTCTATAACTTTTACCGCTTTCTTTTCTGGATTTAAGGTGTTTTTTACCGCTTTTTCAAGGTCTCGCACACTCATTTTCCCATCGCAAGCATTACGCGCTAATTTAATTTGTTGATTTGCGTCTTCCACAACTACTAGCGCTCTAGCATGTCCTGATGAAAGCTTCCCTTCCTCTACCATTTTTATTACTTCTGGATACAAAGCAAGCAAACGTAAAGTGTTAGTAATGTTAGAACGGCTTTTACCAATTCTTTCAGCAACAGCCTCTTGTGTAAAGTTATACTCTTCCATAAGTTGCTTTATTGCTCTAGCTGCTTCAATTGGATTTAAATCTTCTCTTTGTAAGTTTTCAATTAATGATACTTCTTTTACTTGTTTCTCTGTGTAGTTTTTTATTACCACAGGCACAGAAGTAAGTCCTGCAAGCCTTGAAGCCCTCCATCTTCTCTCACCAGCGATAATCATATATTTGTCATCGTCATCTTTATTAACTACAATAGGTTGTATTATTCCATGTATTTTAATTGAATTAGAAAGTTCTTGTAAAGCCTCTTCATCAAAGTGTTTTCTTGGCTGATTTGGATTTGGAAATATTTTATTTATATCCATTTCAGTAACTGTATTAGTTTTAATCTGAACTGATTTATTTTCCTTTATTGGCGCATCATTAGTTATTTTTTCATTACTAATATCATCGTAAAAGCCAAAAAGCGACTCCAACCCTCGACCTAAACCTTTCTTATTGTTACTCATTTTACTTCACCTCTCTTAGCTTTATTTTTGTGTCTTTTGTTATGCTTTTATAACTTATTTTATTTCTATCCATAAACTCTTCTGCTAAACTTAAATATGCATCTGCACCTTTTGATGTTGGTTCATAAATAAGTATTGGCTCGCCATGACTTGGAGCTTCTGCAAGTCTAATATTGCGAGGTATAAAGGTGAAGAAAACTTTTTTACCAAAAAATTTTAAAATCTCATCACTAACTTGATTTGTAAGGTTTGAACGTTTGTCTTTCATAGTCATAACAACACCTTCAATATCAATGTTTGGATTAAGATGAAACTTAATAAGTCTTATTGTGTTCATAAGCTGTGTTATGCCCATAAGAGGATAATACTCGCACTGCATTGGAATAATAACACTATCACAAGCTGTCAAAGCATTTACAGTAATAAGTCCAAGAGAAGGAGGGCAGTCTATCATTATAAAATCATATTTTTCTTTAAGTGGATCCAAGATACCCTTCATGATTTTTTCTCTTTGTGGCATTTGAACCATCTCGAGTTCGGCGCCAGCAAGGTCCACAGTTGAAGGAAGTACATCAAGTCCGTCAACAATAGTTTCTTTGATAACATCACTTGCAACCGTATCTCCAGAAATAAGGTCATAAACTGTTTTCATTTCGTTATCTTTATCAATTCCAAGTCCGCTTGTAGCATTACCTTGAGGGTCAAGGTCTACAACTAAAACTTTTTTACCCATAGCAGCGATATAAGCTGAAAGATTAATACAAGTTGTAGTTTTACCAACACCGCCTTTTTGATTTGCAAAAGCAATAATTTTTCCCATAATTTCGTCCTTTAATTAAACTTTAGTTAAATTATACACTAAAACACATAAAAAATAAAGAAAAAACTATAAATTATATAATATTTTTAGGAAAATACATTAAATCTTTTAAAAA
>CARFEX010000148.1 GCA_948971535.1 uncultured Eubacteriales bacterium
TCTTTATTAGACTCAAGATAAGCTTTTACATTTTCCTTGCCTTGGCCTATCTTTTCATCATTATATGAGAACCATGAGCCAGATTTTTTGATTATATCAGCTTGAAGTGCGAGGTCTACTAGACAACCTACTTGTGATACTCCCTTGCCATATACTATATCAAACTCTGCTATTCTGAATGGAGGAGCAAGTTTGTTTTTGACTACTTTAACCTTAGTTCTATTCCCAACAATATTTGTACCGTCTTTGATTGTATCTACTTTTCTTACATCAAGTCTGATTGATGAATAGAATTTTAATGCCTTTCCGCCTGTTGTTGTTTCTGGCGAACCAAACATAACTCCAACTTTTTCTCTAAGCTGATTGATAAAAATCACTGTGGTGTTTGATTTATTGATTATACCTGTGAGTTTTCTAAGTGCTTGGCTCATCATTCTTGCTTGAAGACCAACATGGTTATCGCCCATTTCTCCGTCAATTTCTGCTTTTGGTGTTAATGCAGCAACTGAGTCCACAACAACAATGTCAACTGAACCTGATTTAACTAACATTTCGCAAATATTAAGAGCTTGTTCACCATTATCAGGTTGAGATACCAAAAGGTCGCTAAGTGTAACGCCCAATTTCTCTGCATATATAGGGTCAAGTGCATGCTCCGCATCGATAAATGCAGCGGTTCCACCAAGTTTTTGAGTTTCTGCAATTATGTGAAGAGAAACTGTTGTTTTACCAGAAGATTCAGGTCCATATATTTCTACAACTCTACCTCTTGGAATACCGCCTATACCAAGTGCTAAATCGAGTGTCAAACATCCTGTTGGTATCACATCGATTGGTTGATTTACTTGTTCGCCAAGTTTCATAATAGCGCCCTTGCCATATTGTTTTTCAATTTGTAGCAAAGCTTGGTCTAATGCATCTTTTTTTGTATCTTTCTTATCCATAATTTCTTCCTTTTATTTTTTCTTAATATTATTTTATCAAAAAAGGTTTAAAATGCAAAATCATTTTGCTTTAATTTTTTAAATAAGTGGTACAAAATACTATTTACAGCCATAGCAACCACATCATTTTTGCTAGCTTTAAAAAAGTTTTTGTAAATATGCACCTCTTTTTGGTCTGCAATAGCAAAGAGTAGTTCATAGCCCTCTTTTGTATCTTTTGACATAGCACAAATGGTAATTTCGCTATCCTTTTTTGCTACAAGCTCTACTGTGTGGTTATACAAATTTTCACTGGTAAAAGCTATATCAACGTTTGTTATCTTGCACTGTGAAAGCACCTGTATAAAGTCAGCATTTTCAACAAATAAATTTGATACTAATCTACCACCTGTTGCATAGTCGTAAATAGAAAGTCTGACATTTTTTAATCGAAGTAACCCAAAAACTAATTGTTCAAGAGATGAACCATTTTCACTGAAAAAACAATCTTGAAATTTTGTTGCTATTGCCACCTGATTTTCATCAATTCCACTGGTTTCACATTCATACGATATATACAAATCAGTTATCAAATTTTCTTCAAAGTAAGTAAATTGAATACTTGGTAT
This sequence comes from uncultured Eubacteriales bacterium, assembly GCA_948971535.1. Taxonomy (GTDB): domain Bacteria; phylum Bacillota; class Clostridia; order Christensenellales; family UBA1242; genus Caccovivens. The sequence goes on from CARFEX010000148.1 coordinate 1,553, forward strand.
TTGTTTTTTCAAACTTTCCATATCTTGTAATAAAAGCTTTCGATTTTTTCCAAAAAGTTTTATATTGCATAACTTTCTATTGCTATCAATTTTTACTACTTCTTGCAAAATTGTTATAAAGTCACACTCTGTCGGCAGGCACAACAAACACTTTTGGTTTTTTGTAAATAGAAGTGCCTGCTCGTTGATAGTTTTTTGATAATGTCCTAATTGATTTATATTATCAAGAGCAAACTTGTCTATCTGAGAATTTTTCATAAAGACGATTGTATTTTGTTCACCTACTCTACTTTTTATAACTTCTAATG
>CARFEX010000149.1 GCA_948971535.1 uncultured Eubacteriales bacterium
GAGTTCAGACGTGTGCTCTTCCGATCTAAGAGATACTTTGGAGCTTAAACGAAAAACTTTATTAACTCAGTCAAACAGTCCTTATTTTGCCAGAATAGATTTTTCACCTAACAACAGTCAAAAAAAGGAAAAAATGTATATTGGAATTAGCAACGTTTATAATGGTGATAATGTTTTAGTAATAGATTGGCGTGCGCCTATAGCTTCAATGTACTATGATTATTCTCTTGGAGAAGCTAGTTTTAAAGCAAACAATAAGGTATATAAAGGCGAACTTACTTTAAAACGTCAATACAAAATCGAAAACAGACAAATACTTTCTTATTTTGATACCGACCTAACAATTAGTGATGACATATTACAAGAGGTTTTGTCAAAAAATAGTTCAACAAAAATGAAACAAATTGTTTCTAGTATTCAAAAAGAACAGAATGCTATTGTTAGAACTGAAAAATTTGATAACATTTTAGTGCAAGGCGTTGCTGGCTCTGGTAAGACTTCTATCGCCTTGCATCGTGCAGCATATCTACTTTACAAACACCGCAATACACTTAAAAGCAATGATATAATTATTTTGTCACCTAACAACATATTTTCAAGTTATATTTCAGAGGTTTTGCCACAGCTAGGCGAAAACAACCTTGCGGAAACAACTTATGACAGAATTTGTCACGTAGAACTTCACAAGCCAATTCAAGCTAGAGAAAGTATGCTTGATGAAGTTGCAACTACACCTAAACAAGAAGAGCTTGATGAAATTTCTTACAAATCATCTTTTGAATATCTTTATGAACTTGTAAAATTTTTAAACGGCCCCCTTCTTGAAACCTTTTCTCCTAGAACTCTTTCCTATTGTATTGGAATGACACCAAATGAAGAGAAGATTGAAATAACTTTTCCAGAAGAGCAAACACGTGACCTATTCTTTAATGTATACAAAGGAAAAGATTTGTACGAACGAATAAACAAAATTGCATGGCAATATGCTATGGTCTTTACAGAAAGACGTCATTATAATAAAGAACAATTTAAAGGTTTGCGTGATAGATTTAAAACCATTCTTTATAATTTTCTACCTATTAAAGACGTGGATAAACTTTTGGAAATTTTCTTTATACGCAATGGTTTATCACTTAATAAGGATAAACATGTTCGCTATATGGACAAAGGAACAATGCTTGCAATTAAACACTTTCTATATGGCTTTAATCATGACTTTTCTGCAAAATATCTCATAATTGATGAAATGCAAGATTTCACACCAGTTGACCTATATATTTTCCGTAAACTCTGGACATGCCCTAGCATCGTGCTTGGCGACATCAACCAATGTATTGAAAAATGCTTGAATGACGAATATTTAAAACAAATTTCTGCATTCCTTGAAACAGAGCTTGTAGAACTTAAAAAAACATATCGTTCTACAAAACAAATTGCAGAGTTTGCTCATAACATGATTGACCTTAAAAATATTGAATATGTCAATCGAAATGGTGACAAACCAAAGCTTATTAAAACTGAAGACTATGCTAAAACAATAGCCGAATATATAAAAAGCGAATGTCAAAATTATGAACATGTTGCAATCATCTGTAAATGCAACAAGGAAATGCATGAATTATCAAAATTATTAAAAGGAAAACTTGAATTTACCGAAATAAAAGAACCTGAAGACTACAATAACAAAGTTCTTTTAACCACCTGTGCAACTGCCAAAGGTATTGAATTTGACTGCGTAATCCTTCCTTTTGCTAATGCTGAAAATTACAAAAACAGTCTTGAAAAAAACATATTGTATGTATCTTCAACTCGTGCTTTGCATAAACTTGCTTTTTTATACAATG
>CARFEX010000150.1 GCA_948971535.1 uncultured Eubacteriales bacterium
AAAAAATTTAAAAATGTAATTTTACATTCATTGAATTTAGTTATAGGTGCATTGATTTTGGCTTTCATGTCGCTTCCTCATATAGCAGTAGCTATGCTTGGAAAGGAAGTAGGAACGGTAAGCGGATTTGACCTTATCAATTTTGAGGGCGAGGGTTTAAGTATTTTTATAGCTATATCATTATTAATGATGGCTATCTTTGCGTCAATACTAATTCTTATTTCTTTAATAGGTATTTTAGCAGACTTTGGTGTTATAAAAGGAAAAAATATAGAAAAAAATATAAGAAATGTTTCTCTTATTACAACAACTCTTATGTCAATATTTGCACTCTTTGCAATAAGTAGTATTGGCTATCAAGCTGCAAATTTGACAAAAATAAATGTTGGAAATGAGGTGCTAGATTTAGGAGAATTTGCAAAAGCATCATTAGGTTGGGCATGTATAGTAAACTTTATAATGTCACTTGTTACTATTATTTTAACTGTATTTACAAGCAAAAAACTTTCAAAAAAGAAAAGATAAAATTTATATAAATATAAAAAAATGAGGCAGATTTCGCCTCATTTTTTTGTGAGTTTAAATTATAATAAATTATTTTTTAAAGTAACATAATCCATAGCATTTTGCTCCAACATGCGAGCCAACAACACATCCAATCTCGCCAATGATTTTTTCAGGGAAATCTTTAAAATGAGAATTATTTTTTTCAATAAACTTTTCTAAAACTGATAGGTTGTCTGAATGTGCAAAATAAATAGCATGTGCGAAGTCTACATCTTTCATAAAATTTATAAGATAAGCTTCTGCTTTAATACCTCCCATACATTTGGCTATATTGACAACTTTACCATCTACTACAGAAACAATGGGCTTAACATTTAACATAGAGCCTATGGCTGCACTAGTTGATGAAAGTCGCCCGCTATTTTTTAAATATTTTAAGTCATTGATTATAGCTACAAGTTTACAACTTTCTCGTAATCTATAAAATTCTTCTTTAATTTTTTCTATATCTTGGCACTTCTCAATAAATTTACATAACTCAATAATTATAGCCCCTTGTGCTACAGTAGTGGTGGCACTTTCTTCTATAAAAACATTTTTCATTCCCAAACTATTAGCAGCCATTTGAGCTTGCACTTTTGTTGTACTAAGCTCCATTGATATCACTATGGTTATAATAAAAGTTTCTGGGTCATTTACATAATCCTTGTAAAATGTTTCAAACTTGTATGCATTTGGCATAGCGGTTTTTGGTATTATATTTGAGGTAGAAAGTTTATTATAAAAGGTTCTATTATCTAGGCCTTCTGGATAAAGTTCATCTCCAAAAGCCACTTCAATTGGGATTATATTGATGTCATATTTATCTTTAAATCCTTCAGGTATGTCACATGATGCATCAGCCAAAATTTTAAATTTCATATTCTACCCCCATTTCCGCTCGAAAAGCCTGTCTTTAAAATTTTAAAGCCAGCCAAACCTTCGGTTTATGCCTCGCTATCGCTCGGGCTTTTCTCGCTCTCCAAATCTGATAGTTTGTAAATAATTTTTAATTAAATATAGCCTTACTTAAACAAATGATAACACAATTAAAAAAAGAAACAAAATAAAAAATTGTCTTTTTTTGTTATTTGTTTCTTCTATTTTACACTATAAGTAACAATTAAGTTAGGGCAGTTTGCACTTGTTTGATATTCAAGTCCATTAATATTCAGTTCTTCACTTTTTGCTTCAATATTTGTTTTAAGTTCTTCATACATAAACTCAAACATGTCTACATCTAGTATT
>CARFEX010000151.1 GCA_948971535.1 uncultured Eubacteriales bacterium
CATATGAGATTCTGAAACTCTTCCAAGATAACCATAATTGGGTTTGTCATTCATAAGGTTTTCATCCCAAAGTTCTTGACAATAATTACACTCTATTAACCAATTTGCTATATGCTCTATTTGTGGCAATTTACAAAAGTCTGTTGCATAAACAAACAATTTATCGTTGTTAATATCTTGTATTATGTAACCATAATTCTTTACATCATGCTCAACATTAAATGGAATAATATTATAACTGCCCAGTCTATATTTCTTTAAAGGTTGAAGATTCATATAACCTAAAACCTTGATTCCGGCAAGTTCATATTCTTCAACATACTTTGAGTGGTCTTTGTGCTGGTGTGTTATTAAACAGCCAACAATTTTTTTAAATGAACTAAAATTTTTGTTCATCATTAGTTTTTCAATTTTTGAACCAGCTTCCAATATCAGAATTTCTCCGGTGTCATTTGTTAAAAAGTAACAATTTGCATTGCTCCCGGAACTAATGCATGTCAGCAACATTATTTTTGTTCCTTTTGGCAATTCATACAAAGTGGTTTTCCAAAATTCTTTATTGAATATGATGATACACTCTGTGTAATTGCTTTATTACATTGTGAACACTTTAATTCATCTGTTTGTGCATTGCTGGTCTCTTCAATGGTTGAAACTTCAGGTTCTGCAATTGACTCTGTATCTTCAACCTTTTCAAATTCTTGAACATTACTTGTTTCTGAATTTTGAATTATATCTTGAGCATCTATAACTATAGCGTCATCTTCTTTAGGGTTAATAATTGTCTCATCATCTGTAGAGTTAGACAATTGTTTTGCCAATCTTGATGAAACCGTCTTACAAGCCATTTCATGTGAAAAGTTTGCATGAACCGTGCCACCAGCCCTTGACATTGCCCAAGATTTTTTAATTTCTTCTATAGTCATCACATCTGCCATATCGGTTCCATCTTTGAAACGTGCTACAGCATATGCTCCAATGATATTAACATCTTTAATGTTTTCAAATTTCTGTTCATGCTTAACAATATGCTTTCTTCCATATTTATCAATAGTAGTTTCAAAAACATCTCCCTTGTAAATACATTGGGCATTGATGCCATTTTCAACAAGGTCTGGGTTGTTTGTATAAGCTTGTCTTTTCTTGCCAAAATAGCTCTCTTGTAATTGCAATTCCCAACACAAAATCTCTCTTGTGTCCTTGTCTCTAACTGCATATGCAATAGGATAGCATTGTTTTTTACTAGGGTTTAACCCTTTAGTAATCATATCTCTTATTGTTTTATAAATACTTTCCTTAGTGCAAACTTCCAATGCTGGTTGTCCATTGCTTGTTTTTACATCTAAACATTGCAAATATAATGATGTTACTGCACCTTTATAATCATAGTTTGAAGGCAAGACAAGTCCCTTCGCTTCATTATTTATAAAATTATCAGCAATGCCTATCATTTCTTTATTGTCGTAAATTACTATATCTTTGTTTTCCATAACTTTCTCCTATAAAATTGTTTCTATTTTTATTCCATCAATAAATTTATTTCTTGATGCAAATAACTCTATTAGTTGTTGTTCTGCAAAATAATCTCTCGTAACACATTCTGCATTGTCTAAGAATAAAGGTATATTAACCTTATGCTCTCTTTGTAAAGTTTTTGTAACTTCTAAATCAGCAATAAATTTTTCACCATAAGACATTTCATCATATGTTTTGCCATTTAGAACACAAATACATTCTTCACTTACCTCATGTTCACT
>CARFEX010000152.1 GCA_948971535.1 uncultured Eubacteriales bacterium
CTATGTATTTTTGCAAAGACTCCATCACAATGTGGTTTTAATATTTTCACTTTTATTATTTTATTTATTATATCTTTTTTGGATTTTATATAGCACTTAATATAATTCTCCGTATATCCCGTGTAATATTCACCGTCAAATTCTTCTACTAAAACATTTCCAAATTTATTTTTGCGATAAAATTCTAATTGAAGCCTTTCTTTAACCTCCTCTAAAATTTCACTACGTTTTTGTTTTATTTGAGGAGGCAAATCTTTCATAAGTTTTGAAGCAACAGTGCCCTCTCTTGAAGAATATTGAAATATATGTAATGATGCAAAACCCACTTTTTCGATAAAAGCCTTTGTTTCCAAAAACTCTTCTTCACTCTCATCAGGGAAACCTACGATAACATCTGTTGTAATTCCAGCATTAGGGAACACTCTCCTTATCCTTTCAACTGACTGAAAAAATTCTTCTGGAGTATATTTTCTATTCATTCTTTTTAAGACAGTTGCACTTCCACTCTGTAGAGAAAGGTGAAAGTGTGGGCAAAAGTTTTTTAGTTGACCAATCCCATTTACAAACTCATCACTAACTAAACTTTCTTCCATTGAACTAAGTCTTAATCGTTTTCCAAAACCGTCTAGTTGCTCAAGAAGTGTTAAAAGTGCTGGCTCTCCGTCAATCTTATAATCGGTTACATTTATACCAGTCAATACAATTTCTTTTATATCAGCGGACAACTCATTAACTTCATTAATAATACTCATTATAGCTCTTGAACGACTACGACCTCTCAAGTAAGGTATTATACAATATGAACAAAAATTATTACATCCATCTTGAATTTTTATGTAAGCACGTGTTCTAGACTGCTCGGCAATCATATCATCTTCATAAACCAGAGGCAATTTGGATGATTTGCAAATTGGTTTTTCTATATTGCTAGCTATTTTTATCTTGCCAGCGACACCACTTACAAAATTTGCCCCTTTTTCTATAAACTGCTCTTTATTATGCTGACTTGCACATCCACAAATATAGATTTTTGCTTGCTTATTGAACCTTCTACATCTTGCAATCATTTGACGTGATTTTTTCTCAGCCTCTTGTGTCACCGCACAAGTGTTGATAATATATATATCAGCTTCGCCAAGCTTATCAAAAGCTTCATGGCCTTGCAATCTTAAATTATAAATAAGGGCATCGCTTTCATACTTATTGACTTTACAACCCAAAGTCATAACACAAATTTTCATAATATTTCCTTTGTTAACGGATTTATTATATCAAATTGAGAAATATTATGCAATCAATATGCTTTTATTTCAATGTGTCAATGATATATTCATTTGCTTCAAGTGTAAGTTTTTCTCCAATTAACGAAATAAGTTCGCCTACACTAGGCTTATATCCATAATTAAAGGTATAACAATTAAAAATTCTACCAAGTCCGTCCATACCGCCTTTTGCACTTGCAACATCAATAGCATGACGCATTGCTCTCTCAACCACCGAAATATTAACGTCAAAATCTTTGGCTACAAGCGGATAAAGAGCTTTGTTCAAATTTCTCTTTAAAGATTTGTCCTTTACAATATAAATAATTGCATCACGCAAATATCTGAAACCTTGCAAGTTTGCGGCTAAGCCTACCTCTAATAAATATTTTGTACATCTTTCTATAATAAATAGTTCACATTCTGGCACCATACGTTTCTCCTCCTCTAT
>CARFEX010000153.1 GCA_948971535.1 uncultured Eubacteriales bacterium
AAAAATTACCATTATTAACCAAAGTGCAGATGTTATGTTGGCAGACATTGAATGTTTACCTGCTATAGAAGAAGGTGAGAAAGATGGTACTCCGATAAATGCTGAAACAATGGAAGCATTTCATAAAGTTATTTCGCAAGCTGATGCTAATGCTAAAAGTTCTTTTAATATGACCAATGAAGTCGCAAATAAAGTTGCAAAATATTTAGAACAAAGCAATCAAAATGTTAAAAAGCTTGAAGAACAGATTGTAGGTAAACTAGGCACAAAAGTCCAAATTGGAGGAGATTTTGTTGCATCTTTTGATGCTGATACCAAATTGGATGTAACAACTTTCAATAATAAAGAAATTATAGCAAATGTATCGTATGATTCAACGACAGATACATTTAATTTTTAGGAGGTAAAAATGGCAAATATTAAATGTAGCGGGCAAATAGGCGCTGGCGAAAGACTAGTCTTAGGTATGAATAATGGTACAACAAATACTCCACATATTGATTTTTTCACTAATGGGGTGGTTTCAACACAATACAATGCTAGAATTTTAGCAAAAGCAAATTCATTAGATATTATAGCTTCTGATGGATTGAAAATTAACAACCAATCATTACTTGACCTTACATATCCTATTGGGAGTGTCTATATTTCTACTAATGACACAAGTCCAGCAAGTATATTTGGTGGAACATGGTCGCAAATATCTCAAGGAAGAACATTGTATGGAGAAGGTTCTTGTTGTGATATTAGTTATAATTTAGGAGAAAATATAGATGCTGGATTGCCTAATATTTCAGCTTATATGAAAAATTACAGAAGCTTTATGGGTGAAAAATCAAGCGAAGTGGAAACAAAAGGTGCATTCTCTCATTCATTGACCACAGGTGGAAATCATAACAACCTCAGTTGGTCGGGCACAAATCGTTATTGTGAGTTATGGTTTAATGCTAAAAATAGCAATTCAATCTATGGCAACAGCACAACCGTTCAACCAAATGCTTTTGTAGTAAAAATATGGGAAAGAGTTGGATAATAGGAGGAGATTATGAAGATATATAACAAAGAAAAAACTATTATTTTAAATAATCCAGATTTGGAAAAGGGTTATTTAGCAAAAGATACAATAGTGGTGCAAACTGTGCCAGCACAAGATGAAGTGCAAGAAAAATTTCATTATATTACAATCAAAGAATATGCAAATGGCGGAAAAGATGTGGAAAAAGTTATAGATACTAAGCACAAGCCTGCTATTGAAGAACATGATGAAATTGAAGAAATTCAAGTTTATATTCCTTATACAGTAGATGAATATCTTGAGAAACAAAAAGAGAGACTTAGAGAGTGGAGAAGTCAATATTTGGAAATAATAGATTGTGCTGTTTGGTATGACTGTTTAACTCATGAAGATAAAGAAATTGTAAAACAGTTTAGATTAGCACTACTTGATATTACAAAAACTATGGTAAAACCTGCAGTGCCAAATTGTGTTTTAGCAAGATTATAAAATAAAAGTCTAGGTTAGCCTAGATTTTTTTTATTAATTTAAAATAATGGTTAAGATAAATAGTTATTTGTAAATTTAAATTTTTTTTTGGTCACATGTAGTT
>CARFEX010000154.1:0-214 GCA_948971535.1 uncultured Eubacteriales bacterium
AAAGTAGAAACTGTCAATGGACTTAAAGATAGCTTAACTATACCAAGTGGGGAATATTTATTTTATAAAACATACAAGATTACAAATCCTAATGCTAAAAAAGTAACTGACAAACTTATTGATAAAATAGCTAAAAAAGTTGAAACAAAAGATTATGTGGAAGAATTTAGGTGTACGCAAAGAAAACCGTATAAAACGGCGGCACTTAGCGAGG
>CARFEX010000154.1:224-1590 GCA_948971535.1 uncultured Eubacteriales bacterium
CGATATTTTTGTTTAATAAATTTAATAACAAAAAAACTAGGTGAGTTTACCTAGTTTTTTATTTTATTTTTTTATTCCTTATATTCTTTTGGAAATACTATTACATATCTATGTGGTTCAGTTCCTTTACTGAGTGTAGTTACTCTATCATCACCTTGTAAAGCTGTATGAATTATTCTTCTCTCAGCAGGGTTCATAGGTTCAAGTTTATAAAATCTTCCACTCTTTGCCACTTTGTTAGCTATTCTTCTAGCAGTTGCAGAAAGAGTTTCTTCTCTTCTTGCACGATATCCGTCAATATCAATAAAGATTCTCTTATCTCCACGTTTTGTTACAGTTGTAAGAAGATTTGAAATTGCATAGAAAGCTTCTCCTCGATAACCAATAGTTTCGCCAAGTTCTTCGCCTTCTACAACATAAGTTATACTGCTTTCATCTTCAACTTCACTGATTGTAACTGTTTTTCCCATAGCTTCAAAAAGACCTGTTAGAAATTTTTTTGGGTCAAGGTACTTGTTTTCTCTTGGCTCTTTTTTCTCTTTTTGTTTTTCTTCTTTCTTAGTTTCCTTCTCTTCAGCCTTAACTTCTTTCTTTTCTTTTTTAACAGTTTCTTTTTCCTGTTTTTTTATTTCTTTATCTGCTTTTTCTTCTACTGAATTTTCACTGATAATTTCTTTGACATTCTCTTCAGCCTTTCTATTTTCTTTACGTTTTTGATATTTATCAATAGCATCTTCGCTTATAGTAACTATAACTTTTGCTTTTTTAAATAGTCCGCCCTCATTGATAATCTTTATATCAACGTCCTCTCTAGATGCTTTAAGCTCTAAAAGTGCATTCTCTATAGCTTTTTCTATTGTTTTGCCGTAACCTTCTGCTTGTAACATAATCCCTCCAAAATTTAATTAAAACTTTCTTGAATATTCAACTTCAACTTTTTTCTCTTGTTTATTTCTAGTTCTATTATTCCACTTATTAACAATCAAATTCTCAAGTGGCATAAGCATTGCACTTATTAACTGTCCTACTAACATATAGATAGAGAACACACTGTTATAGAATAACGCAAACATACCAAGTATAACTGGCATAATTATCTTCATTGCTCTTCCACCAGGTTGTGGAGCATTTGGAACCATTCTATCTTTCTTTCTCTTGTAAGTAGCTAGGAACATAGATAAAAGTGAAGCTAAAACTATAAGGATAGGTAGAATTAAATAACCGTTAACTCTTCCATAATCATTACTTAAATCTGTCATAAAGGAATTGTAAACAATATCTTCGCCTTCTTCTATATTTGCTTTTCCTACTTGACTTTGATATTTATTAAAATCAAAAACAGATTTTTGGAAAGGTGTATCCGCCA
>CARFEX010000155.1 GCA_948971535.1 uncultured Eubacteriales bacterium
GAAAAACCTTTATAAAAAATTTTGTTTAGAAAGGTATAAAAAATAAAAAAACTTCACATTTACAAGTGAAGTTTTTTTTCAAATTTTTAATTTTTATATGATTTAGTACCATAGATATAAAGTTTTGTCAATATGGAATTTATTTCGACCTTTGAGAACAATTTGTTAAGCAACAAAAAAACACCAGCAAAATAATTTAAAAAATTAAGTTTGTCAGTGTTTTATTTTTTAATATTTAAGGATTAAGTCTATCTGGGCCACGGAATACATACATTGCTTCTTTAAGGCTTGGAAGGTCGAGAAGGAGCATTAGGAACCTATCAAGGCCAAGACCGAAACCTCCATGTGGAGGGCAACCATTTTTAAAGAAGTTGATATAGTCGTCCATAGTAGATGGGTCGATACCTTTGTTTAAAATTTGTTGACGAAGAATATCAGGACGATGCTCTCTTTGAGCTCCAGATGTGATTTCTACATCTTTAAAGTAAAGGTCATAAGATTTTGAATATTCAGGTTCGTCCTCTTTTGCCATTGTGTAAAATGCTCGAACAGCGGTAGGATACTCACTTACAAAGAAGAATTGATGTCCATTTTTTTCTTCCATATAATTGCAAAGAGCAACTTCTTGTTCTGTTGTAAAGTCATCACCATCTTCAATGTTAAGTCCAAGTTCACGAAGAATTTTGTAAGCATCTTTAACTGTAATTCTTGGGAAAGGAAGGGTAGGAACAACAATGTCAACTCCAAGAAGTTCTTTTACCTTTTGACCATGTTTTTTATAAACTTCACCTATAGCATAAGCGAGAAGTTCTTCTTCAAACTTCATTACATCTTCTTGAGATGAAACATAACTAAGTTCGATATCAAATCCGCTAAATTCTGTAGCATGCTTCTTTGTATGAGATTTTTCAGCTCTAAATACTGGAGTATTGATAACAACTTTTTCAAATCCAGCACACATTGCCATTTGTTTATAAAATTGAGGGCTTTGAATAAGATAAGCTTTTTTATCAAAGTATTTAACCTCAAACACGTCAGCACCGCCTTCACTTGCAGTCTTAATGAGAGTTGGAGTGTGAATTTCAATACAGCCTTGGTCAATAGCAAATTGACGCATAGCTTGATTTAAAGTAGTTTCAACCTGAAAAATAAGTGTCTTTTCAGGTGAGCGAAGGTCAATCCATCTATAATCAAGACGTTGGTCAATAGAACTTTCAGGTCCGATAGGCAAAGCTTCTGCTTTTGAAGTTAACTCAACGCTTTCAGGTATAATTTCAATGCCTCCAAGTTTAACATAATCATTTGCAACTGCTTCGCCAACAATTTTGACTGTACTTTCAAGTGTTGCGTGAGAGAATATTTCTGCAGCCTCAGGATGCTCTTCTTTGACTACAGTAACTTGAATTTTGCCTGATAAATCACGTATAACTACAAATTGCATATTCTTTTTATCTCTTAAATTTTCAATAAAACCTTGAATTTCAACTTTCCCTGGTTTTACTTCTGCGATTTTCATATTTCCTCCTAATATTTTCAGGCTTATT
>CARFEX010000156.1 GCA_948971535.1 uncultured Eubacteriales bacterium
CCCTGCAAGCCTTGCTACTGCAATACCAAAGCTTTTGTTTGCACCTCCTCTTACAATCTTTCTAAGAAAAACTACATTATCATCAATTTCTTTTACTGCTATTTTATAATTCTTTATACCATCAAGCACGCCTTCAAGTTCAGTCAGCTCATGATAATGTGTCGCAAAAAGTGTCTTTGCATTGAAGTGTTGAGATACATATTCTACAACCGCCCATGCAATACTAAGTCCGTCAAATGTTGATGTTCCCCTACCTATTTCATCAAGCACTATTAGGCTTTTTGAAGTCGCATTTGCAAGTATTAATGCCACTTCGCTCATTTCTACCATAAATGTACTTTGACCAAATACTAAGTCATCACTTGCTCCAACTCTTGTAAATATACGGTCGGTTATTGAAATCTCAGCACTGCTTGCTGGAACAAAACTACCTATATGTGCTAGGAAAGTTATGATTGCTACCTGTCTCATATATGTACTTTTTCCTGCCATGTTTGGACCTGTTATTATCATAGTTCTATCGGTAGTTTCATTAAGATATGTATCATTAGCTATAAATGAATTTTGTTTTTGGAAGAATTCAACTACTGGATGTCTACCGTCAACAATTTTAATATTCTTTATAGTCGAATTGATTGTTGGCTTGCAAAAATTGTATTTTACCGCACATTCGGCAAGTGAAAAAATCGCATCAATTTGAGCTATCGCTCTTGCTGTTTCTTGAATTGGTTTTACATAGCCAAGTAGATATTCTTTAAGCTTTGAATATAACATAAGTTCAAGTTGCGCAGCCTTTTCTTCTGCTCCCAAAAGGTCATTTTCAAAAGCTTTAAGGTCTTCGGTTATATATCTTTCATTATTTGCTATTGTTTGTTTGCGTTTATATCTTATAGGAACTTTTTCTGTTTGGCTTTTATTCACTTCTATATAATAGCCTGTTATTCTGTTATAACCTACTTTAAGATTTTTGATACCAGTAGCTTCAATTTCCTTTCTTTGAAGTTCCTCAATAAAAGCTTTATTATCCTGTCTGATATTTCTATATCTATCAAGGTCTGCATTAAAGCCTTTTCGAATAAAACCACCATCTTTGATAACTGCACTCGCATTTGGGTCTATTGCTTTATTTATAAGTTCTACAAGTTCACTAAAATCTACTATTCTTTCGTTTGCTTCCTTTAAAATTGGTGATGTTATCTGTGATAAAGTTTCTTTCACTGCTGGTAGTTTTTCAAGAGAACTATTTAATGAAAGCATATCCTTTGGATTAACATTGCCATAAGCTATCTTTCCTGAAAGGCGCTCGATATCATAAATTGCATTTAATTGCTCTGCTAGTTTATCACGAACTACTATCTTTTTGGCAAGCTCTTCAACACCAGACAAACGATAATTTATTTCCTTTCCGTCTTGAAGTGGCTCATCAAACATTTTACGTAAATGTCTTGCACCCATTTTGGTTTTTGTCTTATCCATAACATATAATAGTGAACCATATTTACG
>CARFEX010000157.1 GCA_948971535.1 uncultured Eubacteriales bacterium
GTTATTTTTTTTCGTCTAAAAGTTTATGTCTTGTTATTTAATTGAGTGTATTTGCTTTCTCGCAAATTTAATTGTTCATCAAAATAGTCATTAAACTGAAAATCTGCATGCTTTACAACTCTACCATTTCCACCCAGTTCAAGAGCTGGGAGTATATCACTATTGTATGTATCCCCAATTACTAACATTTCTTCTGGAAATATATTTTCGTGTTTAATAATTTTTTGATATAAAAGAGCCTTAGAGTCAGTTCCCTCGTTAGAGCAAACTTCTTTAAAAATTCTATGGTCAATGCCAAGAATTTTCATGTTTGCCAATATAGTTTTTTGTGGTGCATTAGATACTACATATAATGAAAAATTTTCAGCAAATAGAGTTAATGTTTGCATTGAAGTAGTCTTACATCCCTCAAAGATTGAATTGCTTGTAGGGTATGAATCAAGGTATGAGCTTACTTCTTTTTTATGCACACCTAACGCTTGTAAATCCTGCAAAATTTCCTTGTTAGTAATGTTTCCGTTATTTATAGTATCCACTAATTTATCAAAGCCTTTGCCACCATAAATTTTCTTAAAATGCTTACATAGTTCAATTGAATATTCCTTCCAAGACCTAAGGTCTAAATCCGAATAAAGCGTTCCGTCAAAATCAAATATCACCACTTTTATCATAAATTTCTCCTTTAGAATTTATGAAATAATTTTACTATAAACATCCAGTAAAAGCAAGTTTTATTGCTTATGATATATCAAATTTTTATCAATCTCTCAATGGTGAAAAAAGGTGCTCTAATGGTGCATCTTCTCCATTTAGTATTTTGTCTAACATACAACTTCCATATATTGCGTTTAAAATGCCATTAGCACCAGCACTTAAGAAATAGAAAAGATTTGGATTTTCGGTTTTTCCAATAAGCCCTAAATTGTTATTAGTAGACCCAAATGCTCCACAAAAGTTATATTCAATGTCTATTTTATCTGCAAAACTGGGTAACATTTTTTTGAGGTCACTTAATAAAGTTTGATACTTTTTTTGTGCCAATTTATTACTAATAGCTTTAAGTTTAAATTTACTATCACCACCTCCAAAAATAATTCGTTTATCAGGCAAAATTCTCATATAATGGTAAGGACTTAAGTCATCTTGAATAAGTGCATTATCTTTCCATTGTAATCCTTCAATCGGTTTGGTAACAATGGTATAGGATATAACTCGCTCACATAAATTTTTATCACGCATAAGTTCAAAGTTAAAATCTGTTGCAAGAACAATTTTATTGCAAACAATTTTATCACCAAAATTGGTAA
>CARFEX010000158.1 GCA_948971535.1 uncultured Eubacteriales bacterium
GCAAGGCAAACGAAAGAAATAAACTTAAAAGAAGACTAAAAGAGATTGTTAGGACAAACAATTTGCCAAAGGCTTATAATAATTATGTTTTGCTTGCTAGAGAAGGTGCACATCTTCTTGATTATCAAAAACTAAAAGCCCAGGTTATAGAAATATTTAAAAAATGAAATATATCTTCCTTCCTTTCCGCTTTATAGCGAAAATTCCTATTTACATATATAAATTTTTTATATCACCTCTTTTACCACATGTTTGTCGTTTCACTCCAACCTGTTCCAGTTACTCTATTGATGCTATCAATGAGTTTGGAATAATTAAAGGTTTTTACTTGGCAGTGAAACGTATTTTTAAATGTAGACCAAATTCAAAATATCATGGTTATGACCCATTGCCAATTAATATTAAAGGAGATTGTAAATGGCTATTTTAAGCACACTATTACAAGTTACTGAGCCATCAGGAGTGTGGATAACTATTATCAAAGCTTTTGAAGGCTTTTGCAATAATTACGTTTTAGCAGTTATACTTTTAACTGTTATAATCCGTCTTATTTGGGCGCCTATGGATACTCTTAATAAAAAGATGACCTCAAAAATGACCTTAATGCAAGAAAAGATGAAACCTGAAATGGACAAACTTCATAAAAAATATGGTCATGACCCAAAACTTCTCAAACAAAAACAAAATGAACTATATCAAAAAAACAATACAAGCAGCATAGGTAGTTGCCTATTTATGTTGGTTTTCATGGCATTAAATATGGCGATATTCTTTACACTATTTTCTGGACTTAATGCAATGGCAGTGTATAAGATAAATAGTACTTATGAAAACTTGAAATATGAGTATGCAAACTCTTTAAGCATTACAAAAGAATATCTTGGCGATTTCACAGATAATACAAAACTTGCAAAGTTTGAAAATTATCAAAACCTTAGCTTTGAAAGAATTATAGACGGCGAAGGTGAAGAACAAAAAGAATATATAGTTCTTTATGAAATAGTTGGAGAAGAAAAGACAGAATTAATTAAAAAAGAATATAAATATGACTTTTCAACCAAAGGTATGGTTAAAGACGAAGAAACTGGAGAAGAAGTAGAAAAAGTTACAGAAACAACAAATCAATATTTAATAAAAATTATAAATGATATTTTTGCAAATGGCGAAGATAAAAAAGAAATTGTTGTTGGACAAAAAGAAGTGACAAATGAAAATGGAGAAATATCAATAGAGGATTTATATCTTTCAGAGGCATATCAAGCTTCGGTTATGAAACTTATTTCAAAC
>CARFEX010000159.1 GCA_948971535.1 uncultured Eubacteriales bacterium
CAACACTTCAAGAGGGTTATAAAGCAACTGAAATTGGTTTGAAAAGAGCCTGTGCAAGTGGTGATGAAAAGGCAATGCATAAGGCAATGAAAAACCATCAAGCATTTGAATATACTTTGCTTTATAGGTCAACACCTGAAAGTAAAAAGAAAATGGCAAAAAAGTATAAAAAAAGTTGAGGTTAATGTTATGGCAGATTTCTATTTGGGTAATGGTAGCAAAAGACCAAAGAGAGATGATTATAGAAAAGAGTTTGGAATAAATGCTGAAGTATTTTATAGACTTGATAAAATCAAATATGAACAGAAACAAGATTCTATTAAATCTCTAAAAGAGACAAATAAGAAAGCAAGTAAATATGCTTCATCTCTTAGTTGGGGTATTTTGCCACCTGCAAAAGATTATAATAAAAAGACTAGGTAATAACCTAGCCTTAAACAAAATTATAATTAAAAAATCCTTGTTGATTTTTAGTTGTGATTTTAGTGAGTGTCGTCAAAGTGTCGTCAAAAATGAAAAAGAGATGTGGCAAAATCGCTACATCTCCCTAAAATAGTGGCTCCGGAGATAGGATTCGAACCTACGACCTTGCGGTTAACAGCCGCCTGCTCCACCGCTGAGCTACTCCGGAATATCAACGGTTACTGCAATATTATAGCCAATTTCATCATCAATGTCAATAAATTTTATGAAAAGTTTTCAAAAAATTCCACCAAAACAAAAAGATGAGTGCTGTATACTCATCTTTTCCCTCTTTATTTTCCACCTTTACCATCATCTTTTCTAATGCTATCAACAACAGATTTTGACGAATGGATTTGACCATCACCTTTACATTGCTTAAAAATCTTTCTCACAAAATTATTCCCATCAAAATCTTGCCCATCTGCCTGTTTACCATAATTATAGTCAGTTTGATGACGTCCAATCACGAGTTTGAGAGTCTCTGGTCTGACAATAAGGTCTTGAGCATTTTCAATCATTCCCCAATCATCCAATTTGTCATCAAGTTCTGCAAAAGTGAATGGATGAGAAAAAGTTAAATGTTTATTTTTATAACTTAAACGAAGCAAAACAGCAACTTCTTTTTGAACCTTTTGATTTCCATCAACTTGAAACCTGCTAAGATAGTAATTATTCATGTTAACATGTGCTGA
>CARFEX010000160.1 GCA_948971535.1 uncultured Eubacteriales bacterium
ATAGTAAACAAGATAACTTTGAGTGGTATTTGGGAATAACTTTAAGCAATATGACCAGCATAATGAAACATTTGTGCAACTTTGCATTTATTGCACTAGCGATTTATTTTTTGAGAATAGATAGTTTAACTCCTTTAATTTTCTATACTTGCTATTTATATAAAGACCATATGTTAGACTTTGCTCAAATTTTGGAAGATTTGCAGATGAATTTGGGAACAGCAAATGTGTACGCACAAAGAATTTTTAAATTAACTGACTCAACTGTTTATTCTATTGATATATTTGGCGATAAGTATATAGAAAATTACTCTGGTAGCATTGAGTTTAAGGATGTTTGTTTTTCTTATGAGGGTGAAAATAAAAAGCTTGTTTTAGATAGAACTAGCTTTGAAATAAAACCTCGTCAAACTGTTGCATTTGTTGGAGAAAGTGGCTGTGGTAAATCTACAGTGATTAACTTAATAGCACACCTTTATTATAAAAATTCAGGACAAATTCTATATGATGGTGTGGCTATTGAAGAATTGTCGAGAGATTTTATTAAAAATAACATAGCTGTTGTAAATCAATTTCCTTACATATTTAACCTATCAATAAGAGATAATTTTAAACTCATTAAAACTGATATAACAGATGAGGAAATATTTAGTTTGTGTGAAAAGACTAGAATTTTAGACTTTATTAAAACTTTACCTTTGGGACTAGATAGTGTTATTGGTGAAAATGGATGTCAATTTTCAGGTGGGCAAAAACAGAAATTGTGTATTGCAAGAGCTCTTGCTAGGGATGTGAAAATCTTGATTTTTGATGAAGCAACCAGTGCACTTGATAATGCAAATCAGATGGATATAATGAAAGTTATAGAAGATTTGAAAAGTAAGATGACTGTAATTTTAATTGCACACAGACTTTCAACAATCACTTATGCAGATTGTATTTACTTGATGAAAGACGGAAAAGTTGTTGCACAAGGAAAGCATAGCCAGCTTATGAAATCAAATGAAAGTTATAAAAAGCTTTATAATAATTCTA